>JBBDKK010000040.1:0-726 GCA_040879395.1 Phycisphaerales bacterium | reverse complement strand
GCCAGCGATTTCGTACTCGATGTGCTGTGCCGAGATCCGGCCGCGCTGCTGGCGACGCTGCAATCGCTGTTCGCCGCGCGGCCCGCGCCGGTGGGGGTGACGATGATCGGCTACGGCAACACGACGGGGCTGGGTTCGATCGATGCCCGGATTGTCGACGAGATCACCGACCCGGCTCCGGGGGCCGATATCGTGGCGAGCGAGAAGCTTGTGCGGTTGCCGGGGTGTTTTCTGTGTTACAGGCCGCCGGAGGATGGTGGTTGTGGGCCGCGGGATCCGGAGCCGGGGCGGGCGTTCACCTTCGGGTCGTTCAATGATCTGCGGAAGCTCTCGCCGAGCAACCTGCGGCTGTGGGCGCGGATTCTTGATGAGAACCCGGGAACTCGGCTGGTGCTCAAGACCTCGCGGCTGGCGCACGCGGCGGTTCGGGCGGAGCTTGCCGAGCGGCTGGGTGAGCTGGGGGTTGATCCGGGGCGGGTTGACATGCTGGGGCGGACGGCGACGGCGGCGGAGCATCTGGATCTTTATAACACGATCGATTGCGCGCTGGACACTTTTCCGTACACAGGGACGACCACGACCTGTGAGGCGTTGTGGATGGGCGTGCCGACGGTGACGCTGATGGGCGGGGCGCACGCGGGGCGGGTGAGCGGGTCGCTTCTGACGGCGGTGGGGCGCGGGGATCTCGTCGCCGCCGATCAGGAAGGTTATGCCGCGCTGGCCGGA
>JBBDKK010000039.1:0-6642 GCA_040879395.1 Phycisphaerales bacterium | reverse complement strand
GGTGGTGAAGCACCCGGTGGGATTGGTGCGGCTGATGATGGCGGTGGTCGCGCTGGGGGCGGTCGGGTTGTTTCTCGAGGAGATCGATTTCGGGCTGCACTACTACGAGTTCGTGATGGAGATCCCGCCCGAGGAGATCGCGGAGGATCGGAACTTTCACAATGTCGGGGACCGGACGGATGTGCTCAAGGCGGTTTCGACGGGGGGGATGATCCTGCTGTTCGGGCTTGCGCCGTTTGCGCTGTGGTGGGTGCGCAGGCCGTGGGTTCGGTACTTCGTTCCCGACAGGTACTTCATCCTTCTGCTTGGTGCGGCGCTGATCACGCGGACGGTGGCGCATGGGTTGCATGACCGGGGGCTGGGGGTCGGGCTGGAGGGGAATCTCTCCGAGTTCCGAGAGCTGATCATCTATTACATGGGGCTGCTGTACACGGTGTACCTTGCGCGGCGGAGTCCGCGCATGAAAAACGACGCCGCGGGTGGGATAGACGGTACACGCGACGCCGCTTAGTTATTTTTCGGTGCCTTGCTCAGGCCTCCGCGAGATCGAGTTGGGTGACCCGGGGGAGCTGGGCCTCGAGGAACTCGGCCATGTCCTTTTCGTCGAGGAGGATCTGTTCGCAGATGCGGACGGTCTCGTTGTCGCCCAGGGCGGTTGCGGCTGCCTGGAGTGCGCGGTAGCAGGCGATCTCGTAGTGCTCCGCGGCGACGCCGGCGAGGACATCCTTGATGGCGGTGTCGGGGGCGGAGCCGTGGAACCAGCCGGTGAATAGGGCCTGGGTCTTGCCGGTCATGTCCTTGAGGGCCGATTCATCGGTGCCGTATCGATGGAGGATCTGTTCCACGAGCTTGGCGTGCTGTCTGGTTTCCTCGCGATGCTGCTTGAGGCGCATGTGGAGGGTTGTGTCGGACTCGGCGTGCTCCATCTGCTTGGTGAGCGTGGTTTCGAGCGCACTCTCCATGGCGTGGGCGTCCTTGAGCCATGCGATCAGGCGGTCTTTGGCTTGTTCATGGTCCATTTCGTTTCTCCGTTGCAGGATCAATGGACCCATATTTTGCGGCAGAGGGATGGTATGGGGGTGAAACGGGGATGAAACCGCTTTTATCGGATGGCTTTTTGTGGGCAGGAGTGGATTGGAAGCTGTACGAGCCGTCGCTCAATCGAACTCGTCGGCCATGGCCAGGTTCTCGGCGTTCTCGTCGTAGTCGGTTCTGAGTTCGATCAGCACGCCGCCGTTTTCCATGGTGACGCCGACGCGCTGGTCACGGACGAGCACGAGGATGGCCAGGAACATGCCGACCATCTCCGCGCGGCTCTTGCCCTCCACCACCGAGCGCAGCGGCAGGCCCGCGGTGGTCCCGGCGGTTGTTCGCGTGCGGAGGGCGTCCAAGATGTTGTTGGCGTGGACTTCGAGCGGAGTCTCGTCGCTGATAACCTCGTGCTCGCCGAGGCGGTCGAAGTTCACGCTGGCGACGATCTGTCGGAAGGCCTCGACGAGGTCGCTCAGGTCCAGGTCTTCGAGTTCCAGTTCGCCCATGCCGTCCATGGCTTCTCGGACGGATTCGTCGTCGATCGCCGCCGCGTGGACGGGGAAGCGTTTTTCCCAGGTTTCCTGCCGAGTCTGGAGGGCATCGGCGGCGTCGCGGTACTTTTTGTATTCCAACAGTTGGCGGACCAGCTCGGCCCGGGGGTCTTGTCGGTCCTGGCCGGTCGGCTCGTCGGCTTGGGACTCGTCCCCGCCGTCGCGGCGGTCGGCCTCGGCGGCGAGTATCCGCGATTTGATCTCCATCAGCGAGGAGGCCATCACCAGGAACTCGCCGGCGAGGTCGATGTCGATCCGGTCGAGTTCGTCGAGGAAACCGATGTACTGGTCGGCGACGATCGAGATGGGGATGTCGTGGATATCGACCTCGTGCTTGCGGATCAGGTACAGCAGCAGGTCCATCGGGCCCTCGAAGGTGTCCAGCCGCACGCGGTACATCTCGCTCATGCCATTACTTTAGCAGAGCCGCCGGCCCGGCGCGGGCGGGATTGGATCAACTTGGCGGTCCGATTGGCCCGATATATGCGGCAGGAAGCACCGAGATGAACCCCATGACGCTCCAATCCGATGCCCCGCCGCTGCGGCTGGCCGGCGAGATCGAACTCAAACCCTGCACGGCCTGCGCCGGGCGGGGGCACATCGCCTGCCCGCAGACGGTCGCGGTTCGCACGCTGGGTTTCAACGCCGTTCCGGCCCTCCAGCCCAGCACCGGCCACCCGATCCCGTGCCCGTCGTGCCGCGGGAAGAAGGTTGTGCCGAGCGCCTGATACGGGCTCCGGCTCGCCCGCCGTGCATATCCTTGGTCATGCTCACACGCACCAGAAGGGAGCCGGTTGAGGTGACCACGACCGACGCCGACGAGATCCGGTTTATCCAGCGCATCTTCGCCCATGAGGCGGGTGCGCTCAACGATCTGGCATCCCGGGTGGATGAAAGTTTTTCGCGGGCGGTGGATCTGATCGTCCGCACTGCGGATGCCGACGGGACGGTGCTGGTCTCGGGGCTGGGCAAGTCGGGGCATATCGGGGCCAAGATCTCGGCCACGATGGCGTCGCTGGGGATCACCAGCCACGCGGTCCACCCGACCGAGGCGGTCCACGGCGACCTGGGGCGGTTTCGCAAGTCGGATCTGGTCATCTGCCTGAGCCATTCGGGCGAGACGATTGAGTTGGTCGGGCTGGCGTCGATTCTGCGGCAGGACAAGCTGCCGATCATCGCCATCACCCGCGGCCCGGACACATCGCATGGCGGGGAGGGCAGGCCCAGTTCGCTCCAGCGCCTGGCCGATGTCACGCTTGAGGTGGGCGTGCACGACGAGGCGGGCGATGGCGAGTATCTGGCCCCGACTACCAGTACCACCGCGGCGCTGGCGATCGGCGATGCGCTGGCGCTGGCCGCGGCGCGGCGGCGGGCGTTCACGCACGAGGATTTTCATGCCCGCCACCCGGGGGGGACGCTTGGCTCGCTGCTCAAGCCGGTGGGCGAGCTGCTCCGCTTCCACGCGGGCAAGAACCTGCCGATCGCGTCGGAGACCGATACCGTTGCGGGTGCGTTGGAGGCGGCGGCGAAGGTCGTGCGCCGGCCGGGGGCCCTGCTGGTGGTTGACGGCGATGGTCGGCTTTCGGGGATCTTTACGGACTCGGACCTGCGGCGGCTGATCCTGCGTGACCCGGGCGAGCTTCGCGGGCCGATCTCGGCGGTGATGACGCGGAACCCCAAGGCCCTGCGGAGCGAAGCGCTCACCAGCGACGCGGTGGCGATGTTCCGCGAGTACCGGGCCGACGAGTTGCCGGTGGTCGACGATGCGGGGGCCCCGGTGGGCCTGCTGGATGTGCAGGACCTGATCGCGATGAAACTCGTCGAGGACGAGCACTGATGGGGGACGCGGCTCGTCAGTTCAGTGATCCGGCATCGATCGAGCTGTTCGTGTTCGATGTCGATGGCGTGCTGACCGACGGCAGCATCAACATCGACGACGACGGGCGCGAGACCAAGCGGTTCCATGTCCGCGACGGCTACGGCTTCAAGCTCTGGCGTCTGGCGGGGTTCAAGGCGGCGATCATCACCGGGCGGACGGGCGCGGCGCTGCTGCACCGGTTGGAAACACTCAAGGTGCCCGATGAGATGATCATCCAGGGCAGCAAGGACAAGTCGGCCGCGCTCGATGAGATCATCGCCCGCAGCGGCGTCGACGAGTCGCGGATCGCGTACATGGGCGATGACTGGCTGGATATCCCGCCGATGCTCCGCGTCGGATTGCCCATCGCCCCCGCCGATGCCGAGGCGGAGGTGCGGGCGGTGTGCGCGATGGTGACCGCCCGGGCGGGGGGACACGGGGCGGCGCGGGAGGCGATCGCCCATGTGCTGGGGGCCAAGGGGCTGTACACGCCGCCGGGGTGAGCAACCCTAGAATCGCTCCATGCCCGGCCCCTCAGGAATATCACGCAGAACGATCGGCCTGGCCGCCGCGGGCGTGCTGGCGCTGGTCTTTGGCGCGGTGATCTGGTTCTCCATCACGCCCGCCCCGAACAATGGCGGCGGCGACCCGTTCCCGACGGACCTGAGCGAGATCCCCAACATCGAAGATGCCCAGACCGGCGGGGAGATGCTCATCACCATGGTCGACCGCGACGACCCGACCCGCGTGGCGGCAACGCTGCGGGCCGATCGGTTCGAGCCCATCGGCGAGGGTCGGCGGCGGCTGGACAAGCCCGAATCGTGGATCTATCTGCGCGACGGCCGGGCGGTGCTAGTCACGGCGGATGTGGCGACGATGCTGATGCCCGACACCAGCCAGCCGCCGGAATCGGGGACGCTGGAGGGCAATATCGTGATCCGGGCCTATGAGCGGAGCCCGGCGCCCGGCGAGGACGCCGATCCCAACGCCGAGCCGATCCTGATCGCCCGCTTCGATGAGCCAGTCGAGTTCGAGCGGCGATACCTGCGGCTGCGGAGCGCGGGACGCTTCGATATCGTTTCTGATCAGTTCGATTTCTCCGGCGCGGACCTGACGGTTATCCTCAACGATCTGCGCGACCGCGTGGAACTGATCGATGTGGTCCGGGGTGACCGGCTGGTGATCCATACCGATCCGGGCGAGTCGCCCGCGGATCGGGCCGGGGAGATCGCGGAGGTGGATTCGGCGGCGGGATCCGCAGATACCGGGACCCGGCCGCGGGTCGGGGAAACGGTGATGGTGATGGGTGATGAGGTCGGCGATGAGCCGGTCGGCGAGGTGATCGCGGAGGGCGAAGCAGCGCCCGATCCGGTGGAGCAGATTTCCCCGGACACCCGGTACCATGTCACCCTCAGCGAGCGGGTCGTTGCTTCCGTGGCCGGATCGGGCCGGGCCAGCGGTGACACGCTTGAGCTGTGGGCGTTGATGGTCGATGGCCGGCTGCCCGAGGACGCGATGCGGGAGATCGGCTTTGTTTCAATGGCCGATGAGCAGGAGGCATTGCAGGAAGCGGGCGAGCCCGTCTGGCGGCCGGGGGCTTTGCCGGACACGGGGGAGGCCGCAGACATCGCGACCGAGAACGCGCCCACCGGCCCGGACCAGCCCGCGACCACCGCGCCCACAGACGAAGGGGATGAGCTGGTGATCACCTGGGCGGGACGGATGACCGTGCGGCCCATGGACAATGATGTGGCTCAGAGCGGTGAAGATCCGCTGGCCGAAGACGACCTGGCCCTGCGGCTGGCGGCCGATGAGGGCGGCGGGATCGCGTTCGAGTCACCCGAGCGGGGGTTCACCGGGCAGGCGTTCGAGACTATTTATTACGCGACCCGCGGCATCGTGGACATGCGGGGCGAGCAGACCGAGTCGGGGATCATCCGCCTCGACGCCGCGGGATCGGGTTCGCTGGTGGCCGGTTCGCTGTGGGCGGACCTGGCGGATGGCACGATCAGCATCGACGGCCCGGGCCAGATCACCACCGCGGCGGCCAGTGACAACGACAGCGTTGAAGAAACGACCGAACCCGCCACCATCGTGTGGGACGATCACGCCGCGTTCGGCTTTGCGATGATCGAGGGGGCGCTGGGCGACCGGCTGACCGACGCGTTGTTTGTCGGCTCGGTGATCGCCGAGCAGGGCGGCAACTCGATCGGGGCACGTGAGCTGGCGGCGTGGATGGATCCGACCCTGCCGCCGGCGGTGGCGCTTTCGCGTCTGGAACTGGTCGAGGGCGTGCTGGCCAGCGAGAACAACAGCATGCTGGCCGGTTCGGACCTGACGATCGGCTTTGAGCCGGGAACCGATGCGCCCGATCCGGTGTCGGTGGTGTCGATCGGCCGGGCGGTGGCGCGGACGCCCGAGGCCTTGCTGCGATCCGAGCGCATGGAGGCGGAGCTGATGCGCGACGACGCGGGCGAAGTGGTGATGCGCAGCGCGACGGCCGAGGGCGAGGTCCGTTACACCGGGGCCGACCGTACTTCAGCGCAGGCAGATCAACTCAGCGCCGACGGCGTGGGCGAGTCCATCACCCTCACCGGACCCGGTTCGAGCGTGGCCCAGGGCGGATCATCGATCACCGGCGAGCACATCGTCCTCAGCGCCCGCCGCAGAGGGATCGATGTCCTGGGCCCGGGGACTTTCGAGCACGATGTCGCCCTGGAGAACCCGGACCCGAACGCGCCCGTAACCGGGCACATCCGGGCGAGCTGGGCGGGGTCGATGCGGTTTGATGATGCGCTGGGATCGATCGTGTGCGAGGAGGGCGTGCGGGTCATCTCGACGCCCGATGCGTACACGCGCGACACGCTGGAGGCAGGGCGCGCGGAGATCAAGCTCACCCCGCGCCCCAGCAGCGATCCGGTAGCGGGTGCGAGGGATCGTCAACTCATCAACGCGCGGGCTTTCGGCCGCGCTCAGGCGGGCCAGCAGCCGGCGCCGGCGAGCATCGAATCCCGCACCTACTCACGGGCTGATCCGGAGCTGGCGATCAGCGTGCTCTATCTTGAGGGCGCGCAGATCGTCGCCGACAACCTCCGCCAGACGCTGACGGTCCCCGCCCCGGGGACGCTGTTGATCCTGGACCGATCCGATGAGGGCGAGGGCGATGTCGGCGATGAACCCATCGGCGGGGCGGGCCCGGGG
>JBBDKK010000038.1:0-6648 GCA_040879395.1 Phycisphaerales bacterium | reverse complement strand
GGAGCTGGGCCTCGATGTAGGCCTTATGCTGGTCTCGCGCAGCGGTTCGGCGGTCGTTGAGCGTCGCGTTGAGGGCCCGGGTGATCTCCTCGGGGCCGTCGACCTGCCAGTCGATGGCGATGCGGATCTCCTCGACCATCGGTGAAAGACGGCCGGTATCGAGCCGGAAGAGGCGGACGGCGTTGTTGAGGAACCTCCGCGCTTCGGCGTGGGCGCCTTGGGCGGCCAGGAGCCGCGTGATGGTCAGGTGCACATGCGGGTCCAGCGGGTCCGTGTTGAGCAGCTTGAACTGATAATCCAACACGGTGACCTGGTCGTCGGTGTGGCCCGAGTGGTACTGGGCGGCCAGCGAGGCGGCCGCCTTGTGCGAGATATCCAGTTGCGTTGCCTGATGGAGGCGCTGGATGAACCTCTCGGCGTTGCCCCGCTCGCGTTCGAGCAGGGCCGCGTCCAGCGCCAGGCGCGAGCGGACCGAGCGGTCCAGCGATGAACCGCCCGAGCCGAGGAATCGCTCGTAGGACTCGATACGCTCTTCCACGGTCTGTTTCTGATTGATGATCGAACTGATGAGCCGGAGCTGGGCGACGGTGTCCTTGGGATCGTTCCTGATCACCCTCCGGGTGGCGTCGAGCATCATCTGCTGTTCGCCGGCCAGCCAGGAGGCCTGCACCAGCGTGCGGGCCAGTTCCACATCATCGGGCTCAAGGTCCGAGGCGATGGAGAGCAGATTGGCCGTCAGTTCATAGTCCCGCGTGGTCGGTGATTCATGAAGGCCAAGGTCCATCACCGCGGCCCGTGTCAAGGCCGCGGACAGCTCGGGGTCTTGGGTGACCGCGCCCCGGTCTGCCTGTGCCCCCGCCGCACTGGCACTCAGGGCCAATACGCACGCGAGCACCCAGCCGGTCGGGTTTGCCGGTTTGCGGCCGATTCTCCGGGAGCGGGACGGTGTCTTGGGTGCAATCATCGGGTCTGTGTTCCTGCGTGTGTTCCGGGCCGCGAGTAATGTAACCGGGATCGTCATCCCGGGCACGGTGAGCGGCCTTGATGGCTTCAAGATAGTACGCCCCGGGTGAGGGATGCTACCGCAAGTACGAGGGCTGATCCCAGAAAGGTCGCCCCCAGCCCGGCCTGGATGGATCGGGTGAGGGCGGTGTGGGCGCGGGGAAATAGGCGATCGGCCGCGCACAGCAGGAAGACGAGTTGGGCGGCGCAGAGCGAGGCCACCCCCGCGCTGCGAGAGAGCCACGGATCGCCCAGCGGACCCGGCGGCTGGCTGTCCATCAGCCACAGCCCCATCATGCCCAGCGCCCAGCTCCAAGGCAGCACGCACAGGGTTACCAGCGACACACTGAGCCACCGGCGACGCACGCCGGCTCAGCCCATCGCCATGTTGATCAGGAACTCGGCGTTGGTCTTGTGCTTGCCCAATCGGCTCTTGAGCAGCTCCATCGCCTCCACGACATTCATGTCGGCGAGCACCTTGCGGAGCCGGTAAACCAGTTCCAGTTCCTTGGGGTCCATCAGCAGCTCCTCGCGGCGTGTGCCCGAGGCGGCGACATCGATCGCGGGATAGATCCGCTTCTCGACCAGTCGCCGGTCCAGGTGCAGTTCGCTGTTGCCGGTGCCCTTGAACTCCTCGAAGATGACCTCGTCCATCTTGGAGCCGGTGTCGACCAGCGCGGTGCCGATGATGGTCAGCGATCCGCCGCCCTCGATGGCGCGGGCCGCGCCGAAGAACTTCTTGGGGCGCTGCAGCGCGTTGGAGTCCAGGCCGCCGGACATGATCTTGCCCGAATGCGGGATCTCGCTGTTGTACGCCCGGGCCAGGCGGGTGATCGAATCGAGCAGGATGACAACATCCTCGCCGAACTCGACCATGCGCCGGGCCTTTTCGATGACCATCTCGGCCACGGCGACATGGCGACCGGATTGCTCATCGAAAGTGCTGGCGACGACTTCGACATCCTTGCCGACATTGCGCTTGAAGTCCGTGACTTCTTCGGGCCGCTCGTCGACCAGCAGCACGATGACCTTGACCTCGGGGTAGTTCTCGTTGATCGCCTTGGTCATCTTCTGCATCAACACCGTCTTGCCCGTGCGGGGCGGGGCGACGATCAGGGCGCGCTGGCCCATGCCGATGGGCGAGACGAGGTCCATGATCCGCATTTCGATGGATTCGGGCACGGTCTCGAGCAGCAGGCGCTTCTCGGGGTGCATGGGCACCAGGTCCTCGAAGTTGACCAGGTCGTGGACCTCGGTGGGGTCGCGCCCGTTGACCTTCTCGACCTTGAGCAGGGCGAAGTAGCGCTCGCTCTCTTTGGGCGGCCGGATCGCCCCGCGGACGGTCATCCCGCGCCGCAGACCGAAGCGCCGGATCTGGCTGGGCGAGACATAGATGTCGTCCGGGCCGGGCAGGTAGCTCAGCTCGGGGCTGCGCAGGAACCCGAAACCATCGGACATGATCTGCAGTGTGCCCTCGCCGAACATGATGCCCTGCTTGGCGGCCCGGGCCTTGAGAATCTTGAAGATCAGGTCCTGCTTGGGGATCTGGTGGAACTCCTCGAGCCCCTCCTTGTCCGCGATGGCGAAGATCTCCTTGACATCCATCCGCTGGAAGTCGGCGATCGTCAGCCCGTCGTCCTCGATCTTGCCGCCCGCGGCGGCCACGATCCGTTCGAGTTCCTCCGCCTCGCGTTCGAGCTGCTCATCGGAGGGCAGCACATGGGATGGATACGCGCTGGAGGTGCTCTTGGGACGGTTTCCTCCGCCACCACCGCCGCTGCCCCCACCGCCACTGCTGCCTCCACCGCCGCTGCCACCCGTCGTTCCGCGGCGCTTCTTGCGCTTGCGACGGCGTCCGCCGTCCTTGTCGCTCCCGCTGTTCCCACCGCCGCCGCCGCTTGAGTTGTTGCTGCTGCTGTTTGAGTTGCTGCTGCTGCCGCGGCTGGAACGCGAGGAGGAGTCACCTGACCCCGAGCCAGAGCCAGAACCAGAGCCCGAATCAGATCGGGAATCCGACCCACCATCGCCCTTCCCCTGAGAGGAAGATTCCGGCTTGGAATCCGCTTTGGCTGCGGGCTTTGATCCGCTCTTGGATTCCGGCTTGGTCTCGGCGATGGAATCCGAGGAAGACTTCTTGGTCGAAGCGGCCTTTTTGGTGGTGCGCTTCTTCTTGGTGGTCTTCGCGTCCTGCTCTGCGACCTCGGTCGACTTGGCCATGTTCCTGGTCCTCTCGGTACGGCCACCCACCGGGAAGGGGGGCGGGCCGTGCGTCGTGTGAAACGGTGGGCGCTGCCGCCCTGTCAATGCCGGCAACTCGGGCCGGTGGATATGGATTGTTCAGTGTTTGGGAAAGTTCTGAGCCGTGTGCTGATAAAGATTGCCTGGTCCGTGTGGGCTGAAGCTCGTGTCGATATGCTCGCTGTGAACCGCTCGATTCGGCACCGGGAAGGGGAAGCTGGCACCGATCGTTGATCCGCCGGTCAGGAAGCCGCGCGGCGAAGGGACTGACTGCTCGTCATGCTCGGGTCCGGTCTTCAGGCCGGACCGATCGCACGATCTCCCGCTCAATCCCTCCACAGCCCGACCAAAGCCGGTCAGTGCCCGATCGGGGCACGGGGGGTAAAACGGATAAAGAAGGGGTGTGAAGCGGATCAACCGCCCAGTGCTCGCTTGCGAAGATCCTGCTGGATCGACGCGAGCACCCGGGCAACCCGTCCGCGTAGTTCTTCGGGTAAGCCGCTATTGGCTACCACATAATCGGAGCGCTCACGCTTCTGTTCAAGTCCCAGCTGGGTTTTTTCTCGTTTATCCAGCTCTTCCTTGCTCCACCCCCGGCCAGCCCCGACCCGCGCCAGACGCACCTCTTTAGGGGTATCCACGAAAACTACGGCGTCGCACTCGCTGTCCACACCCGCCTCGAAAAGCAGCGGCGCATCGATAATCACGCCCTCCACCCCCTGATCGGCTGCCTCCCGGATCAGCTCCCGGCGACGCTCATGGACCAGCGGATGGATCAAACCCTCCAGTTTCCGCCGTTCGAAGGGGCTCTCGAAGACAATCCCGGCCACGGCGGCCCGGTCGATCGTGCCATCGGGCCTCAAGACCTCTTTCCCCCACCACTTCACCAGTTGAGCGATCACCGCACGGTCGTGGAGCAGTTCCCGCACGCTGGCATCGGAATCCGACACCACGCATCCCAGGTCGGCGAAGGCCCGGGCCACTGTCGATTTGCCCGCACCGATGCCCCCCACGATCCCGATCACGGGTGTCACCTGCTTGCCGGGGCCTTGTGGGGACATGCGTTCCACCTGCTCGCGTATGGTATCGAGGATTGCCTGCGGGTGCTCGACCCCCCGCCAGACCAGGTCCACCCCGCCTGTGCCCGCGCTGGTCACGCCCAGCGACCCGATCCCCAACAATCGCTCTGCGGCGGGCCGGACCAGGATCGTGTGCTGCACCCGGCGGAGCGGGATCTCCACGCACACGCTCCGCAGCACCCCCGAACGGGCCAAGATCCGCGAATCTGTCAGGACATGCCTGCGGGAATACCAGTCAAAGAGCCCGGCCATGAACCGGACCAGCACGATCAGCAGGGCACCGTTGGCCGCGACGATGAGCAGCGGCTGACCCCACAGCATCCCCGCCCAGCGCATGGCCCCCCAGGCGACCAGGCCCACGATGAACCAGCGCCACATCTGCGTGAACACGAACGCGACATGCGGGCGGCTATCGATGATCACCCGCTCGCCGGGCGGGAGGCCGGTGGTGATATCCCCCGGCGGGGTATGCGTGTATACGCCTGACCGGGATGTTCCGTGCCTTCCTTGCACCATGGATCCATGATAGAGACTCCGCCCACGATGCGATTCTTTGGGCCAACCAATGCCACCATCCGTCTACCTCACCCTCACTGTGGCAGTTTGGGCAAACTGTGGGCTATGGGGAAGACAATCTATGAAATACATTTCATATATATCCCAAAAGACACCGTTTCTCGCTTGAATGGCGGCGTTGATGCGGGCATGATGGATGCCCTGAACCCCACCAGATATACGGGGTTCTCTGTATCGCACACTCGTAAGCGTGCGCCCGGCGGGGGACTGCCGGGAGGGGAATCTGTTATTTATATTCACTTTTGAGGAGAGCAACCATGCGTACACACACCAAGGCGGCACGCAACGCTGGCATCATATCGGGATGCCTCATCGCCGGGACCGCCATGGCGGGGGATGTGGGATACATCAGCACCGATCGCTTCGGCTATGAAGGCACCATCGTCCGCTACGACACGCTCGCAGACGCCCAGAGCGGCACCAACGCGACCGACAACATCAGCGTGACCGACCGTGACCTGTCTGTCTACGCTTCGTCGGGCTCGGCGACCACCGGCTTCAACGGCGGCACCGATGCCAATGTGTTCATGGGCTCGTGGTGGTATTCCACCGCCGTCGACGGCGGCGGGAACCCGCAAGGTGCTGGCTGGGGGAACACCAACGGCAACACCGGCGTCGGATACATGCAGATGTATGACATTGGCGGTCTCACCGACACGAGTGTCGACATGGGCTTCAACGGCTTCAACGGCACGCACTACACCGATTTCATGCTCTCCATCTCGGGCGAGAATGCCGACGCGGATCAGTACAGCCGCCTGAGCGCGTACAACAATGTCAACGACGGCGGCATCTGGCACAACTACCAGATGGACATGCTCGTCACCGGTCTTGAGGGCGTGGATGACGGCACGGGCTTCGCCGTCGCCAACAACCAGCCCGTCGGTGTGACCGGCACTTTCACCGGGCTCTTCCAGCTCACTGAGAACCAGACAAACCCCGATAGCCAGGGTTTCTATGTGGTCACCTTCAACCTGAATATGGACAACTGGGCGTGGGATAACCGCGATGACCTCGTCGGCGATACCTTCGCCGACAGCGTCTTCGGGGCACAGATCGTCCCCCTTCCCCCGGCGGCCTTCGCCGCCCTGGGCATGCTCGCCGGTTTCGCGGGTGTACGCCATCTCCGCCGCCGCAGCTAATCGGCAACGGAACGCAGCATTATCACACGACCCGGCTCTTGGAGCCGGGTTGTTTTATTGTGTATGCGCTTGAGGGGTCTCAGCGCGGCGGGATCGCATCGGGCTTGAGCACCGCGATCTCCGGGTAGTTGCGGTAGTAGCCGTTGAAATCCAGCCCGTAGCCAACCACGAACTCGTCGGGTATCTCGAAGCCGACATAGTCAACCGGCACCTCGATGGTCCGGTTGGTCTTCTTGTCGAGCATCACACCCATCCGCAGCGAGGCCGGGTTCTTCTTTTCGATCAGCCCGCGGACGGTCGCCAGTGTCTGGCCGGAATCGAGGATGTCGTCGAGCACGATGATGTGCTTGCCCTCCAGATCCTCGGGCAGCTCGCTTGCAAGGTGCGCCCCCTTGCTCGTCACCGATTCCCCGGGATAGCTCGAAACCGCCACAAGCCCCAGCGAAAGCTTCATCGGCAGCTCCCGCACCAGGTCGGCCACGAAGATCATCGCGCCGGTCATGATCGGGATGATGATCACCCGCCCCTCGTCCAGGGGCGATTCGCCGTCGGCCGCCAGGTCCGCCCGCAGGTCCGCGGCGATCTCCGCGGCCATCTCCTTGACGCGGTCG
>JBBDKK010000037.1:0-6673 GCA_040879395.1 Phycisphaerales bacterium | reverse complement strand
TCACCGGTTCCGCAGAGGAGGTGGGGACCGCCTCGGACTGCATCTCGGTGTCGTACAACAACTTCCTGTGCGCCACGGTCGATGTGATCGAGCCGTCGCTGGCGCTGACCAAGACGGCCCCGGAGATCGCCTACGACTGCGATGACGAGGTCCGGATCCGCTACACCGTCCGCAACACCGGCACCGGCACCGCGGAGGATGTGACCATCCGTGACACCCTCCCCGAGGGCATGAGTATGTCGCAGGGGAACCGGGAAGTGAATATCCCCGTCGGCGACCTGCCGGCCGGTGAGTCCAAGGCCTACGAGGTCCGAGTCCGCACCGCTGAAACCGGTGAGTATTCAAGCCGGGCGATGGCCACTGCCGACGGCGGGCTCGAAGCCCGGGCCGACGCGACCAACACCGTGATCATCACGCCAGAGATCGATATCGCGACCGACTGCAGCGAGACCCAGTTCATCGGCCAGGACTACGACTACAACTTCACCTTCGAGAACAACGGCGAAGCGCCGGTGCGTGAGGCGACCGCCTCGGCCACCATCCCACGCGGGGCCAGCGTTGTCGATATCTCGCAGGGCGGCCGCATCAGCGGCAACTCCGTGGTCTGGAACCTCGGCACCATCGATGCCGAAAGCAGCGAAGACTTCTCCATGACGGTCAACGCCTCGGAGAAGGGCACATACCGCACGACCGTCACCGCCGACGCATTCTGCGCCCGGACGGTCAACCGGACCTGCACCACCGAGGTCGAGGGCATCCCCGCGATCCTGCTCGAAGTGGTCGATACCAACGACCCCGTCCGGATCGGTCAGGAGACCACCTATGTGATCACGGTCACAAACCAAGGATCGGCCGAGGATCGCGATATCCGGATCATGGCCAACCTCCCGCCCGAGCAGAGCTTCGTCTCGGCCTCCGGAGCGACCACAGCCCGCAACCAGGGCCAGGTCGTTGTCTTCCGGCCATACGAGACGCTCGATGTCGGTGAAGAGATCCAGTGGCGCGTCACCGTACGGGCCAACGCCGAATCCGATTCCCGCTTCCATGTGGAAATGACCTCAGGCCAGCTCACCACGCCGGTCTATGAAACCGAGGCCACGAACCTCTATGAGTGATGCCGGCCTTCACACAAAGCTCCACACGGGCACCCCACCGGGGGTGCCCTTTTTCATGCGCTGCCCACCGGGGGACAACATCGCGGCCCGATCGGTTTAAATTGGGTCAAAACGCCGCCAATCCCGAACCCGTGAAACCGGATCGGTGGTATACCAATCAAGAGCATGCGGAATGAGCCGCGAGCACGCAGGAACGACCATGAATCCCACATTGCCAGCCATCGAGAACCCAGGCGCCATGCCCTTTGTGGTGCTGGCCAGCGCCTCGCCCAGGCGGCGTTCGATGTTCGAGGGGCTCGGCCTCCCCCATCGCGTGCTGCCCGCCGCGGTCGATGACGGCGACCTGACCCCCGGCGAGGGCACCGATCCCGGGCAGTGGGTCGCCGCCCTTGCCTACCTCAAGGCCGCGTCCTCAGCGATGGAATACGCCCGCGCACCGGATCTCGGGCAAGGGATGAACACCGTGGTCATCGGGGCAGACACCGTGTGCGTCCACGACGGGCGTATCCTGGGCCAGCCCCGCGATCGCGACGAGGCACACCGGATGATCGTCGCCATGAGCGATGCCGAGCACGAGGTGCTCACCGGCATCGCCATCATCGACCCGGCCACCGGGCGGCGGGACCTTTTTATCGACCGCTCGCTGGTCAGCGTCGGGACCATCCCCGAGCATGAGATCGTGATGTATCTCGATTCCGAGCAGTGGAGGGGCAAGGCCGGTGCGTACAACATCACCGAACGCCTCGCCGCGGGGTGGCCCATCAGCTTCTCGGGCGATGAAACTTCGATCGTCGGCATGCCGATGACCCGCACCCTCGAACGGGTGTCCCGCTTTTTTCTGGATTGATCCCAGCCCGATCCGGTCAGGCCGCCCGCAGCGCTTCTCCGCCCGCCTCGGCAAGCACCCGCCACGATCCGCCTCGGGCACCTTTAAAGTCCCCGATGATCACGGGCTCTTCGCGGAGCAGCGTTACTTTGGAGAAAGTGATGAAGGTCGCATACCTGGCACGGGCGTCGACGCCCCACCGGATCTGTTCTGAAAGAACGCGGTCCTGATACAGCGTTCGCAGATGGTCCACATCCGCGGGGGTCAGTCCCTCGTACTGATCGACGCGGTGGACGATCGCCTTACCGATGATCCGCTGGCCCGAGGGCTGGATATACACATTATCGCCAGGTGAGACCACCCCGAAAGGGGCCCGCCGATCCGGGCTGAATCGTGCCTCCACGGGCTTCTGTCCGGTCATGATCAGCGAGGCCTGTCCGGGTGGCACAATCATCAGGTGGGTCTGCGGCATGGACCATCTATCGGACGATCCGGCCCCGGGCTTTGGACTTGAGCGCGCGGGCGG
Source organism: Phycisphaerales bacterium (assembly GCA_040879395.1). Lineage (GTDB taxonomy): Bacteria > Planctomycetota > Phycisphaerae > Phycisphaerales > UBA1924 > UBA1924. Next base: position 4,206 of record JBBDKK010000037.1, on the reverse strand, counting down.
GCCACAAATACCCCGGCGTGCCTGGGCTTTGGGGGTTATGACTGCCTCATCTTCGCGATGGTGCCGGTGGTGGAGAGGCCGTCGATCAGGTCGAGGATGACGATTTTCCCCCCCGCGTTCTGCACGATCTCCGCCCCCACGACGGTTTCTTGGGTGTAATCGCCCCCCTTGACCAGCACATCGGGCTTGATGGACTCGATCAGCCGGATCGGGGTTTCTTCGTTGAAAAGGACGACCGAATCGACGCACTGCAGCGCGCTGAGCAGATACGCCCGATGGTTCTGGTTGTTCACCGGGCGGCCCTCGCCCTTGAGGGCGTGGACGGAATGATCGTCGTTGAGACCCACGATCAGCATGTCCCCGAGTTGGGCGCACCGCTGGAGCAGCGACACATGCCCGGCATGGAGCACATCGAAGCAGCCATTGGTGAACACGACCGATCTGCCGGCCTGGCGAGCCGCCCGCACCTGGACCATGACCTCGTCGAGTGTCCGCGGCTTGCCCAGCCGGGCGGTGTGCTGGGTGAGCAGGTCGTCGTGGATTTTCTCGATCGGGATGGGGGCGACGCCGAAGATTTCGACTTCCAGCCCCGCGGCTGCGTTGGCCAGCCGGACCGCGTTGACCCAATCCAGCCCATTGGCCCGCCCCGCGGCCAGGGCCGCGAGCATCATGTCGCCCGCGCCGGTCACATCGTACACCTCGCGGGCCACGGTCGGGACATGCACGGCGTCTGGATGATCCTTGCTGACCACCACGGCCCCCTGCTTGTCGAGCGTCAGCACCACCGCCCCAAGATCGAAGTTCTCCATGAGCGTACGGGCCAGGTGCTCGCGATGGGCCTCGCGGGAGTCCTCGCCGGCCTTGAAGCCGGTGGCCAACTCGGCCTCGGTGCGGTTGGGCGTGATCGCCGTTGCCCCGCGGTACCGGCTGTAATCGCTGATCGGGGCCGGATCTACGAAGACGGGCACCCCCGCCCGGCGTGCCCGCTGGATGATCTCTCCGCAGACCCGGGGCGTGCAGACCCCCTTGTTGTAATCCTCTATACACACCACGGTGGCACCGGGCAGGGCGCGATCGAAGGCGGCCAGCAGTTGGTCCTCGATCGCTTGTGAAACCGGCTCGGTAGACTCAAAGTCTAATCGGAACATCTTCTGTGCGTGCCGTCCCTGGGCCAGGCCGATGAGGTTGCGTTTCACGGTCGTGGGTCGGGCGGGATCGGTGATGAGGCCCTCGGTCCCGATTCCACCTGCCCCCAGTTCCTCCTTGAGCACGGCCGATTCGGCATCATCACCCACCACACCAAGGGCGGTGACCTCGGCGTGGAGGGCGACCAGATCCAGGGCCAGGTTGGCCGCCCCGCCGGGGTTGTTCTCCTGGCTGGTGACCTTGAGCACCGGGACCGGGGCGTCCGGGGAGAGGCGTGTGGCATCGCCGGTGAGTAGCTGATCGAGCATGAAATCGCCCACCACGATCGCGCGGAAGGGTTTCCAGTCGGCGAGGGTTGCCAGCAACTGATCCATCTTGCTTCCTGGGGTGGAGGCGATAACCGGCTCAAGGCCCGGAGTGAAGACACAACCATACGCGATACGGCACAAAAAAGCCCGCTCGGGGTGAGCGGGCCGGTGAATGCGGGGCTCAGACGATCAGGCCTGGCACTTGGCGCACGCTTGGCCGTCCTTGCAGTCGGGGCAGGCGTGGGCGGTCTTCTTATCCTTGCAGTCACCGCATGCCTTGGCCGAGTCCTTGCCTTCGCAGTCGGGGCACATCGCGGCGGCCTTGGCGGCGCACCCGGCGCAGCAGGGCTTGCCCGGCTCGCAGTTGGGGCACTCGAAGGCGGTGTTGGCGTGGTCGCACTGCATCATGCAGCACTCGGCCTTGTCACCTTCGCAGCAGTCTTTGCCATCGCGGGTCTGGGTGCTCGAACAGCCGACCATAAGGGCCGAGAGGGCGATCGCACTGAAAAATGCAACTCGTTTCATGTGATTCAACTCCATATCCTGTGGGGTATCCTTGGTGAGGCCGCCTATGCAACGCGGCCTCGAAACAGTATTCAACAAACAGGACAAACAGGGCGTTATTCCTGTGTTGAGCCCAAAATACTACCATCATCAGAGTATTCGAGCAAATCCGGGCGTCGTTCAATGGTCCGTGCGAGTCGCTGCTCCAGCCGCCACGCGGCCACCGCGTCGTGGTCGCCGCTGACGAGCACCTCGGGGATTTCCATCCCCTCCCATACCCGCGGGCGGGTGTAGTGGGGGCAGTCGAGCAGGCGTGCGCCCGCGGGGATATTGAGGTGCTTGAGGGCTTTGGGGGCGATGGGTGAGCCGTCAGGGTTGGTCGTGGCGGGCGGGGAAAACGAGTCCTGGCCGGCCGAGTCCGCGTGGCCCAAGGCCCCGGGCTGGAGGCGGGCGAGCGCATCGATCAGCACCAGTGCGGCCAGTTCCCCGCCCGAGAGCACGAAATCGCCGATCGAGATCTCCAGCGGGGCCAGTTTCTCGATCACCCGCTCGTCGATGCCCTCGTAGTGACCGGCGATCATCAGCAGGCGGGATTCATTGGCGAGCCCTTGGACCAGATCCTGGGTCAGCGGTCGGCCCTGGGGGGACAGCAGGATTCGGCGGGCGGGCGTCGGATCGGCGGCTTCGACGGCAAGAACCGCGTCCCAGACCGGCTGGCAGCTCATCACCATGCCCGGGCCGCCCCCGAACGGACGGTCATCGGTCTTGTCGTGCTTGTTTCCGGCGTAGGCACGGATATCGGTGGCGTGCACCTCGATGAGCCCCTTCTCGATGGCCCGGCGGGGGATCGAGACGCCCAAGACCCCCGGGGGTTCGGGGGCGAACATCTCGGGGAAGGTCGTGAGGACATCGATCCGCATGGGCGATGATAGAGGGACGCCAGCGGTGATAAGGGACATTGGTCCTCGCGATAAGTGGATTGTGCGGGGCAGGATGCGAATCATTGAGACCCGGTGAACGCAGACAGGCCCAGCGGTTGGGCCAGTCGAGGGATAAACCGAGCTTGGGTCAACGCCCGGCTCCGGTCGCACCGGTTTGATCTCCCGCGCTTAGTGGCGGGCTTTGACGACAAGGAGTCAGTTTATGGTTCGTATTCGTATGCAGCGCTTCGGCCGCAGCCATCGCCCGTTCTACCGGATCAACGCGATCGATCAGCGCACCCGCCGCAACGGGCGTGTCCTTGAGAACCTGGGCCATTACAACCCCATGGAGCCGGACAAGGAAAAGCAGCTCGTACTCAAGACCGAGGAGATCAAGGCGTGGCTGGCCAAGGGCGCCCAGCCCAGCGACACCGTGCGCGACATGCTCGGCCATGCCGACCTGCTCGAGCCGGCCATGAAGGCCCAGTGGGAGAAGGACCGCGAGATCAACATGAATCGCGGCACCTGCAAGAAGGCCGTGTCCGAGATCGAGGGCATCATCGCCGGCATCGACAAGATGGCCGCCGATTCAGAGGCCGACCTGACCCCGTTCTCCAACACCGCCAAGAAGTCGCTGAACATCGCCAAGAACACTGTCTCGCTGGCCAAGGCCGATGTCGCCGAGAAGGCGCTCGCCGATGCCAAGAAGGCACAGGACGATGCAAACAAGGCCAACGCCTCGGCCAAGCCCGAGCCCGAGCCCGAAGCGGCCGCCGAATCCGGCGAAGAAGCCGCCGCGACCGAGTGAACGCATCCTGATGACCATCGCACGCACCCCGCTCTCAGGCGGGGTGTTTTTTATGCGCGCCAGTCGATGACGATCTTGCCCATCTGTTCGCCCGCTTCGAGGCGCTCGTAGGCCTGGGTGCATTGTTCGGGCTTGAAGACCTCATCGACCACCGGACGCAGTGCGCCGGCATTGAATAAAGCGGCAACTTCGCGGAACTCGGCGTTGCTGCCCATGGTTGAGCCCAGGATGCGCAGCTGGTTCCAGAAGATGCGGGCCAGGTCCGTGGTGGCATCGGGGCCGGTGGTGCAGCCGGGGGTGACATAGGCACCGCCCCGTGCAAGCGACTTGATGCAGTTGAGGTGGGTGGCCTTGCCGACCGAATCGACGGCCATGTCCACGCCCCGCTTGTTGGTCCACTTGCGGAGGTCCTTCGACCAGTCCTGGCCCTCGTCGAGGATAGTGTGGGCCGCGCCCAGTTCGGCGGCTTTGTCGAGTTTCCGCTGGTGGCGCGAGGTGACGGCGACCGGGCAGCCCAGGT
>JBBDKK010000036.1:0-6698 GCA_040879395.1 Phycisphaerales bacterium | reverse complement strand
GTCTTCTTCGCCGCCCAGTTCGTCGAGTTCTTCAACTACTCAGGCCTCGGCCAGGTCCTCGCCGTCATGGGTGCCGACGCCCTGGTCGCCATGAAGCTCGACAACCCCCTCGTCTTCATACCCTTCATCCTCATGTGCTGCTTCGTCAACCTCATACTCGGCTCCGCCAGCGCCCAATGGGCCGTCACCGCACCCATCTTCGTCCCCATGCTCATGACCGTCGGCTACAGCCCCGAGGTCATCCAGGCCGCCTACCGCATCGGCGACTCCACCACCAACATCATCACCCCCATGATGTCCTACTTCGGCCTCATCCTCGCCGTCGCCACCCGATACAAACGCGACCTGGGCATCGGCACCATGATCGCCACCATGCTCCCCTACTCCATCGCCTTCATCATCTGCTGGACCGCCCTCTTCTACATCTGGGTCTTCGCCCTGGGCCTCCCCGTCGGCCCCGGCTCCCCAACGCTGTACCCCGCGCCATAAACGGCACCGCGCAGGCGACCATGCCCCGTGAATGCTCTGCGTCGTCCGCCCCGCCGGCTATTGCCCCGCGTGTTCCATCTCATCGATGAACGCCCTGGCCTCCGCGATCGCCGCCTCCATGTCCCCGATCAGCGCCGCGATCTCCCCCTCCAGCGTCCCCAGCGTTGAGTCCAGCGACGCGATCGCCCGCGCGTTGAGGTTGTGCTTGAGAAACAACACCTGATCGTTGAACGCCGCCAGCACCGGGCCCATTTTGACCTCGGCCTTGCGCATCGCGAACAGCACCTCGCCGAACCGCTCTCGCGTCTGGTCGAGCTGCGCTTCCGAGGCATTCCGCAGCGAATCCGTCGCGTACTCGTCCAGCTCGTCTTCCCACTCGTTGAACAAAGCCTTGGCCACGCGGTCAACATCCCGGATCTTCTCCCGCACCCGGCCGGCCCGGTCCTGGGCCCGATCGTACTGGGTGTTCAAGCGGGAATACGCCGCCTCCAGTTGCCCGCCCTCGTAGCCCGAGAGCATCTTGAGTTCATCGAGCGTCGAGACAAACTGGGTTTTCGCGGCTTCCTGGGCATCGCGGGTTTCATCCACACGGTCCACGAGCTGATCACGCTTTGGGATGCCCAGCTTCTCACGGATCGCGATCCCCGTCGAAGAACAGGAGGGCATCGCCGACCCCACGAACAGGACAAACAACAGAATCAGGGGCGCACGCATGGTCTTCTCCCGGGAGGGCATCTCACCGAGAGTCTAAACCCTCCGCCCAGCCGCGGCACGGCCTGATCCAAATGAGCGCCTCCACGATGCTCGCCTCGGATCATCCCGCCTACCATGCAGCCGCCGAACAAGCGTTTACCCCCAACCCCGTGTGCAGGAGCCAGCCCCGATGTCCACCCCCAACGATCGCGTGTATTCCGAGTCTCACGAGTGGCACAAGGTCGATGGCGACATCGTCACCATCGGGCTCTCGACCTACGCCGTCGATCAGCTCACGGATGTCACATTCGTGGAGATGATGCCCGTGGGCACGCAGGTCGAGCCCGGCGGCAGCGTGGGCGAGGTCGAATCCGTCAAAACCACCAGCGACATCTACTCCGCCGCCGGCGGTGAGATCATCGAGGTCAACGAGGCGCTCTCCGACAACCCGGAACTGGTGAACAACGACCCCTACGGTGACGGCTGGCTGGTGAAACTCAGGATCAGCGACCGCGGCTCGCTCGGCGACTGCATGGACGCCGAGGCCTACGACGATTCGCTCTGAACCGGTGCGGCCGCTGGGTGCGGCCCATTCTCAATCCGGGTTTTCGGCGCGAATACCGCCATTGCCGGTGATATGATTGGTGGCTCGATCCGCTCCGAGGGACCCTTCATGACCAGCTATCCTGATTTTATGTGTATCGGAGCCCAGAAGGCCGCGACGACCTGGTTGTACGATGCCCTGAGCCGCGTGCCGGGCGTCTTCCTTCCCCGGATCAAGGAGCTTCACTATTTCTCCGAGCTCTATGCCCCAGATGCCAGGCGCTTCGGGCCCAGGCACCGCACGGAACAGATCAAGCATGTTCGGGCTTACCACCTTGCGCGCAACAGCGAAACCGCGTACGGGCGGATGGTCCTTGAGCAGATGGCGCATGTAGAAACCGGCCCGATCAGCGACGACTGGTACCGGGGGATCTTCTCGTTTGCCCACGACAACGAGGTTTGCGGCGAGATCTGCCCCTGCTATATGTCGCTGCCGCCGCGGGGTATCCGCCACGCCCTGAGTATCAATCCGCTGATGCGTATTCTCCTAATCGTGCGTGATCCGATCGATCGCGCCTGGTCGCATATGCGCATGCATGTCAAGGGAGGTCATCTCGATGCGGACCTTGGCAAGGTCATCCGCGGCGAGACCTCTCTGGGGCCGTATCTGCTTTACACCGACTACGCCAACGCCATCCGGCGCTGGCAATCCATGGCCGGCGAGGGACGGTTCAAGGTCATCCTTTATGACCAGATCGGTGAAGATCCGCACGCCGTGCTCGATGAGATTCTCGACTACATAGGCATGTCCGGGGCATCAACGAAGGCTGACCTCTCCCGCAGCGTCTTCTCCGGGGACCCGCTTGACATGCCCATCGAGCTGCGAGCGATGCTTCTGGGGCATTTAAAATCTCAATACGACTACCTCAACCGCCTCTTTCCGCAGCAGGTTGAACGATGGCGTCTGCATCACATCACCGCCCTCGATCACGCGGGAACACCCCGGGTCTGATCGCGGGCATCCATAGATATCCGCTTTGCGTGGTGAGAAATGCCCGACTATCCAGACTTCATTTGTGTTGGCGCGCAGAAAGCCGCGACCACATGGCTTCACGGGGTGCTCGGTCGGACATGTGGTATCTTCCTTCCCCCGATCAAAGAAACCAACTATTTCTCACAGCTGTGCACCGACGATGCCGCTCGCTTCGGTCCTCGTCACCGCGCCGAACAGATCAAGCACGCTCGTCACGGGTATCGTTTCAATCGCGTCCTCCGCGCGCTGGGGTCCGCAGCGGCAGACGAAAAGCGGGCCGTGCTTGCCCAGCTCAACCATCTCCAGCAAGAACAAATCGACGATGATTGGTACCGCGGCATCTTCTCATTCGCACGCGACAACGAAATCTGCGGCGAGATCTGCCCCTCTTATTTTTGCATGCCCACCAGGGGTATCCGTCATCTTCTGAGTATCAATCCGTGCGTCCGCATCCTTATCATCGTCCGCGATCCTGTCAGCCGTGCATGGTCGCATATGCGCATGCATATCAAGAGCGGTCATCTCGACGCTGATCTGAGCGGGGTTGTTCGCGGAGATACCTCACTCGGTCCCTATCTCCGCTACACCGACTATGCCGGCTCCATCCCCCGCTGGAAATCGATGGCAGGTGAGGACCGCGTGAGGGTTCTTCTCTATGACCAGATCGTCGAGAACCCCGGTGCCGTTCTCGGCGAAATCCTAGAGTTCGTTGGCATGCCCGGGGCTGCAACCTCCGCCAACTTCAGGAGGAAAGTATTTACTGGTAAGCATCTGGCCATACCCGAGGAAATGCACTCGATGCTTCTTCTGGCCCTGCGACCTCAGTATGACTACTTACAAGGCATGTTTCCCGATCATGTAAGCCGCTGGCTCCAAACCCACCGGGCCATCTAAAACGACAGAAACACAGTCCATCTGGAGCTGACGACTGAAGGACGATCGTTCGCCGCTTTACTTATAGGGTGAGTGATATTCAAGTGATACTGTTGGGATCGGATCCACGGCCCCACTCGGCTCCCGCCGGCGAGTTTACACCAGTTCGTATCCCAGCGATTCGATCTCCGTCCCGAGTTCCCGCTGGATCAACTCCAGCGCGGAGGGCGAGAGCTTGGTCTCCCACTGCCGGGGCTTGCCGCTGCTTATATGGCCGTGCCCGCCCGATTCGAGTGCTTTTCGCATGCCGCCGAATATTGAGTACTGCCAGTACGCGTGCAACCCTTGCACGATTTCCATGCCGCCGAGCCCGAGCCAGACGCAGAGTTCGTGGAAGAGCAGCATGTCCTCATCGACGATCAGGTCTTCGTAGCGGACATTTCGGAACACGCCCTGATCGTTGAAACCCGCCATGTTTCGTACGGTGCGGCGTACATTGAAATCGAGTTCGAAGGCGATCTGGTCTTCGAACGAGTTCAGGGAGGCGAGCTTTTCCTGATAGGTCATGCCCCCCCACCGATTGTCGGGCACATGGAGCCACGCCTCGTCGGATTTGAGGTGATACCGCACGGCGGAGATCACCATGTCCCGTGGATCACGGACGAGATGGATCCCCCGAGCGCCCCTCGACGCTTTGCACGCGCTGAGATCCGGCATCGCGCTGTGGTAATCGAAGAACACGCCCGGGCGGTCGTTGGCACGCTCGAGTTTCTGCCGCTCGGCCTCGAAGTATTCAAGTTTCCTGGGGCTGTAGTTCCACTTCTTCATCTGTTTGTTGAGGCGTACGAACGCGAAACCATTGACATGCGCCAGGCGATGAAAAGTGGACGCCATCCAGACCGTTCCGCCCTTGTGATGTGTCCCGACGAAGATATGCGGCCTGCTCATCCCGGATCCTAGTCCCGCGGGGAGTTCGGGATATGCCCCCGTGAGCTTATCGATCCATCGCCCGGGCAGGCCGCGGCGAGAGCACACCAGATCACTCCCGGGGACTTTCCTGATCATCTGCGACACGAGATTGTTCATGACTGAAAACTCATTGAAATAGTTGCCCTGGCCCCGTCCGTGCGGGGTGTCGTGGGGTATGCGTTCACACCAGATCGTACCCGAGCGCGGCGATCTGCGATCCCAACTCCCGCTGGATCGAGTCCAGGGCCCCCGGCGAGAGCGCTGTCTCCCACTGTCGCGCGGCCGAGTTGACGATATGCCCGTGGCTGCCGGATTGGGCGGCGGTGCGCAACTGGCCGAATACCGAGCACCCCCAATATACCCTCAGTGCCCTGATGATCTCCAACCCCGTCAGGCCGAGCCACAGGCACAGCTCGTGGAATCGCATCATATCCTCATCGACGATCAGATCCTCGTACCTCACATTCCGGAACACGCCCTGCGTGTCGAACTCCGCCATGTTGCGGATGGTCCGGCCCATGTGGGTGTCCATCTCGAACCGCAGCTGGTCCGTGTATTGCGGGTAGGAGGAGAGCTTCTGGCGGAAACTCCTGCCGCCCCATTTGGCATCGGGCTCGTCGAGCCATGCCTCCGTCGATTTCAGGTGGTATCTCACCGCCGAGATGAGCATGTCGCGGGGATCACGCACCAGATGGATCCCACGCGCCCCGCGTGACGCCTTGCACGCGCTCAGGTCGGGGATCGCGCTGTGGTAGTCAAAGAACACGCCGGGTCGATCGTTGATCGCCTCGAGTTTGCGCCGCTCGTTCTCAAGAAACTCGGGCTTGGCCGGGCTGATCTCCCATGCCTTCTCGGGACGATTGAGATGCACGAAGGAGAACCCGTTGGCCTTGGCGAGCCGATGGAAGGTGGAAACCATCCACACCGTGCCGCCTTTGTGATGTGTCGCAACGAATATGTGCGGCCTGGCCATCCCCTACTCTAGCCCAAACATCGGCCGCTGAGTCGATCGCCCTGATCCATAAATTCTCAGAAATTCCCATCCGATCGGCTTTTTCCGCGAATACCGTGTTGAGTCGGGGGATTTTGTTTTCGTTCGCACGATTCCAGAGGAGAGAAACATGTCATTCATGCACACCGCGCGCGCTGTCGCGTTTGCCGCCATCGCTTCCACCGCTACCGCCGCCGATTTCGATGAGCAGGTTCTGGGCGATTTTTCTGACGACAACCTGAACCCCACCTTTCTGGGCTTTGAAGCCGGCATGAACACGGTGACGATGGATGTCGTCCTGTCAGACCAACCCGACGGCGACCGTGATTACTTCACCTTCACGCTCGGGGCGGGCCAGTACATTGACTCCATCACTGTGCTTGAGTCGTCCAACCCGGCCGGTGGGTTCGACGCCGCCGCGTTTGTCGGGCTGGCCTATGACTCGATCTTCGACTTTGATCCCGATACCTTCATGGGCGATGGTTTGGTGGGGTATGTCATCACCACCGAGGACCTGGTGGGCACGGACATCCTCACGGACCTGACGACCGGGCCAACGACACTTGAAGCGGGCGATTACTCGTTCTGGGTTCAGCAGACCGGCGAGGACCTCACGCGGGTTTCGCTGGGCTTCAATGTCGTCCCCGCGCCGACCACCACGGCCCTGCTCTCGATGCTGGCCCTCACCGCCACACGGCGCCGGCGCGGCTGAGCCGCTCGATTGACCACTCCTGCCCCCGCCCGGCGGGGGTTTTTTGTGCGCGTTGTGCGCCGGGCTGTTCCTTGCTAGACTGGTTTTCACTGCTTGGCATATCCCAGACCCCCAACCTCTTGCGGCCACCCATGACCGATCACACCACCGTTCACGCCGAAGACAGAACCGACCGATTCCGGCCCGACCCGGTCAAGGTGTTCTGGTATTTCCTGCTGCCGATGGGCGTCTCGGGGCTTCTGCTGGCGATGTATTTCTCAGGCGTCCGGGTTCTGGAGAGCGTTGTTTCCGCGCCGTACCTGGAGTCGGTCCACTGGAACTCGCGGCGGGAGTTCGGGCTGCTGGAGAATCTTCAGCACCTGATCCTGCTGGGCGTGGCCGCGGTGGCGGGGTGG
>JBBDKK010000035.1:0-6698 GCA_040879395.1 Phycisphaerales bacterium | reverse complement strand
TTCCTTGAACCAGTGCTCGGCGGAATCCTCGCTCGGCATTTCGCAGCCCGGCTCGGCCTCGACCCGCATGCGTCCCTCGCCGCCTGCGAATGCGAAGCTGTATTCGATCAGGCGTTCGTCGGCTCGGTCATCGATCCACTGGTTGATTCTGGCATGCACATAGGGCTCGTTGTACAGTTGGCGGGCGATGAACGCGACGAAGCGGCTGCGGACCAGTTCCCGCACGAAGACCACGCCCCGCCGGTCGCTTTGCTTTTCGCGGACATAGAACCGCAGGTTGATCTCGGGAAAGTCCCGGTATCCGGGCCAGGGGACACCCATTACGCGGGTGTCGGTGAAGCGGAAGCCGACGAGGCTGCAGACGGCCTGGCCGTGGTACAGGTCAAGCTCAAGCCCTCGGGGCAGGCGGGGCGTGAGGAGATCCGGGTCGATCTGGTAGCTGGCGATGATGAGGTCCCGCCATGAGGCGGTGAGAAATACGCGGGGCATGCCCAAGTGTAAGCGGTGGCCGATACACTTGGGCATGGAACTGCCGCATCTCAAGCCCGCCGCGTGGCCCGATGATCTCTCCCAAGCCCGGTTCGGATCGCTGATCCGTACCGATCCCGGCGGCTGCCGGATCGCGCTGATCGGGATGCCGGACGACACAGGGATCTCGATGAACAACGGGCGTCCCGGGGCCGCCGAGGGGCCGGGGGCGTTGCGCGGGGTGTTGAGCCGTTATGGCGTGGCCGATCCGCTGGGATGGGAATGGCCGGGGGTGTTCGATGCGGGGGATGTCGATGTGGTCCCGGGCGATCTGCACGCGACACACAGGCGTGTGACCGAGGCCGTGGAGGCGGTCGTGGATCTGGGCTTGCTGCCGATCGGCATCGGGGGCGGGCATGACCTGAGTTTCCCGTTCGTTCGCGGGGTGGCCAACAGAACCGGGCCCATGGCGGGGGTGTATTTCGATCCGCACCTGGATGTGCGAGAGACCGATGGCTCGGGCATGCCGTTTCGACGGCTGCTTGAAACCGGGGCCGCGAAATCCATGCGGATCCATGGGTTCGATGCGATGAGCAACAGCCGCGAGCATGTGCGGTGGTTTCAGGCCCACGGCGGGCGGATCGACCACACGGCCGACCCCGGCGACCAGTGGCCGGCGGGGCCTTGCTTTGTCTCGCTGGATCTGGATGTGATCGATGCGGCGTACGCGCCCGGTGTGAGCGCGATGAACCCGATGGGGTGGTCGCCGGAGTTGGCGGCCAGATGGATACACGCGGCCGGGGCCAATTCCGAGGTGAAGTGCTTTGACATCATGGAACTCTCCCCGCCCAACGACCACGCAGGGCGGACGGCCAGGCTGGCGGCGCGGTTGCTGCTGACCTTCCTCAAGGGTTTCTCGGAGCGTACATCATGAGCGAACCGATTGCGATCACCGAGGCGCGGATTCTGACCCTGGCGGGCGGTGAATTACCGCGCCGTGGGGCTTCGATGAACCAACTGAGCGTGGTCGAGCGCGGGACCGTGCTGGTCCGCGGCGGAAAGATCGAGGCGGTGGGCGGATCGGTGGAGGTGCCGTCGGACGCGGAGGTCATCAACGCCCGCGGGCGGGTGGTCATGCCCGCGTTTGTCGATTGCCATACGCACGCGTGTTGGGCGGGCGATCGGCTCGATGAATGGGAACGCAAGCAGGCGGGGGCGGGCTACCTGGAGATCCTTAAATCCGGCGGCGGGATCATGTCCACCGTCCGCGCGGTGCGGGAAGCGAGCACCCAGCGGCTCACCGAATCGCTGCTCACGCGCCTGGAGTGGATGCTGTCGGAGGGCACCACGGCCTGCGAGGTCAAATCCGGCTACGGACTGACGACGGCGGATGAACTGAAAATGCTCGATGCGATCGTGCTGGCGGACCAGAACTGGCCCGGGCGTGTCTCCCCCACCGCCTGCATCGGCCACGCCAAGGACAGCGAGGTCCCGCACTTCGTGGAAGTCACGATCAAGGAAACGCTGCCGGCGGTGCACGAGCGGTACCCGGGCATCACGATCGATGCGTACTGCGAAGAGGGGGCGTGGACGCTGGAAGAGACGGTGGAACTGTTCGACGCGGCCCAGGCGCTAGGCCACCCGCTGCGGGTGCACGCGGACCAGTTTCATGCGCTGGGGATGGTCGAGGCCGCGATCGGGCTGGGGGCTGCCAGCGTCGATCATCTTGAAGCGACGGGGCCGGATTCGCTGCGGTCGCTGGCGGGCTCAAACACCATGGGCGTGATGCTGCCGTGCTCGGGGTTCCATGTCGACGGGCGGTACGGCGATGGGCGCGGGTTCATCGACGCGGGGGGTGCGCTGGCGATCGCGACCAATGTGAACCCCGGATCGGCCCCGTGCCTGTCGATGCCGATGGCCATCGCCCTGGGCACGCGGCATCTGGGGATCACAGCCGCCGAGGCGATCTGCGCGGCGACGGTCAACGGGGCCGGCCTGCTGGGATTCGGCGATCAGGGCACGATCGAGCCATGGCGGCGGGCGGATCTGGTCATGCTGCGGCACAGCGATGAGCGGCAGCTTGGATACACCTTCGGCGGCCGCCATGTCCAGCTGGTCATGTGCGATGGGGAGATCGTCTCCGGCTAGCGCTTGATCCGACCCGCGATGTTCTCCACCAAGGCATTGATCCCGGCGTAGACCTGGGCCGGGTTTTTGGCCTCCATATACGCAGGGGTCGACACGATGTTGTGCTCATCGTCTACCACGATCCCCTCGGCATCTGCTTCGACATGCTTGGCGCCCATCTTGCCGATGCCCGCGGCGGTTCCCTTGTCGTGCCCGATGGTGAGCTTGACACCCTCGCCTCCGAAGACCTTCGCGCCGATGGCCGGGGCGATGCAGATGAACCCGATCGGCTTGCCGGCGTCGTTGGCTTCCCTGAGCACCCGCTCGACCTCGGCATCCACGCTGCAGTCCGGGCCCTGTTCCGCGAAGGTACACAGGTTCTTGGCCGCGCCGAAGCCGCCGGGGAGGAAGAAGGCGTCGTAATCGCCGCCTTTGACGCCTTTGACATCGATGATCTCGCCGCGGGCGATGCGCGCAGCCTCGGTGAGCACATTGCGCTTCTCGCCGGTCTTCTGCTGGTTCGTGTGGTCGATGACCTCGAAATCCTTGTCCGGGGCCATGCACTGGTACTCGATGCCGTGCTGGGCCAGCGAGATCAGCGTGGCCGAGGCCTCCTGGATCTCGCTGCCGTCGAACACGCCGCACCCGCTGAGGATAACGCCTACCTTGGCCATTGATTTCGCTCCCTTCGTCCGGGGCCCGTGTCACCGGGCCTTTTCTGCATCTTTGAGGGTTCTTGTCATCGTGACAAGGGCCTTGCCCACGCCCACGGCCATCTTGGCGGTGTTTTCATCGCGGAGTTTGTTCTCTGAGTCGAACGCCTCGTGGGCCTTGGCCAAGGCGAACTCCTGGGGGACCACCACCATCTGCACCTGAGTCAGGATCTGGCGCACATGGCGGATGCCGCGCAGGCCGCCGATCGCTCCCGGCGAAGCGGCCAGCAGGCCGCAGGTCTTGCCCTTGAAGCACGCCAGGGACTCCTCATCGGGTCGGGGACGCGATGCCCAGTCGATGGCGTTTTTGAGGGCCCCGCTAATCGAGCCGTTGTATTCCGGCGAAGAAATCAGGAACCCATCGGCGGCCATCATCCGGCGTTTGAGTTCGAGGGCCGCCTGGGGAAACTCGGCGGTCTCGATATCCTCATCGTAGATGGGCAAATTGAGGGCGTTGAGGGAGATCAGGTCCAGTTCAACCCCGCCGCCGGTCTCCATCTCGCCGGCGACATAGAGCACGAGCTTGGTGTTGAGCGATTCCTTGCGGAGCGAACCCGAAAAGACCGCGATCTTGATTGGTGTGTCTGACATGCTGCCTGTCCCCTATATGAAGGATTGTGTGCTTGGGACTGTACGCGCTGGTGATCGGTGGTGGCCATCACCGGCGAAGACAAGTCCCGGCCTCACGCGAGACCGGGACAAGCATATACTTGTTTCAACAAATATCTATTCCCCGTCAGCGGCAAATATCCCATCGGAATACCGGCTGCGGCATCCGGACGGGCCGGATCGGGCGGATGTGCCTGCCCCAGTGGGCCCGCTGCTTGTGCAGGTCCAGACGCAGCACACCCCGTCCCCAGCTCATCCGCGCACTGTACCCGTCAGCCCTCCAACGCACGAGCGGTCGGTGGTAGCCGTAATCGACCTGAACCCGGCCGCCGATGATGCGGGCGCGGTAGCCGGCACAGGTGAATGCATCGGCGATCTGGCGGAGCATCGGCCGGTCGGCCCGGATGGAGGTTGTGCGGCCGTCGATGGAGATGCTCCCAGCGTAACGGGCGATCTCGCAGCCGCAGCCGGCGTGGTGGCGGTGGTGCGCCCCGTGGTGCCGATCCGGCCCGGCGGCGGAGGCGATGCCCGAAGTGCCCGCCAGGGTCAGCGACGCGACAATCAGGGAACGGAGGAAGAAACGGTTGGTGCTGAGCTTCATGATGGTCTCCTTTCAATCAGACCACCGCCCGTCCGGGGCGGCCGTGGGAAGACCATGCGGAGTAAGCGGAGACTGACCTGCGAAGGCAAAATCTGTCGTTCAAGGCCCGTTCCCGGCCCCCAAAGGACGTTGTTTGATGAATAAACAAGATTTTTGTCGGGATGCTGTCAGAAAACACCCCCCTGATCGGTTCAACTCATGTCGTCCCATATGCGTACAGCAAGATGCGTACAGCAGGGGACGGACCCGGAGGCAGCATGAAGAACTCAACGGCCCAGAACGACTCCCCCACCCCGACACGCCAGCCGGTCACCTCCACTATCGTGACTGCATCGCGTACCCATGAGCTGTCTCCCATCGAGGCGGCGATCATGGATTGCTGCAACACCCTCCACGAGGCCCGCGACCGGAGGGACAATCGCACCGTGCGTGAGATCTGCGGGCAGCTCGAAGCATTGCTGGACCGCTACGACGCGACCGACGGTGAGAACCACCCCAACCCCGCGTGGGCCCGGGCAACGCAGCGGGCCCTGGCGCTGAGCGCGATGGGCCGGATCGACCAGGCCGTGCGCCTTGAACTGACGGCCCTCAAGTACGCCAATACCCCCCGGCGGCTGGAAATCTCCTACGGCAACCTGGCCGATCGGTGCCTGCGCCTGGGCGAGCCGGACCGCGCGGTGGAGTATTTTCTCGACGCGATCAACGCCAATCCCGAATCGGTCCCGGTGCTGATCACCGGGGCGCACTCGCTGTATGAGGCCGGGTACACCGAACAGGCGGACACGATCTTCAAAACGCTCCTGGAGAATCCCGCGCTGCTGACGCCGGAATCTGAACTCGGGGCATATCTCGACTGCGACATCCGCACACGGAATCTCAGCGAGATCCTGCCGTCGCTCTCTGCGCTCTATGACCGATGGGCCGCCATGAATGCCCGGTCGGCCAAGCCGCAGACGGGGGGCAAGTCATGAGAACCATTGACCACGACCAGTTCTGGCAGTTATATGATCAGGACGCGCGGGCGATCATCGAACGGGCCTGCCGCCACGCCTCGCGGGTCAAGACCGACTCGACCATGGACACCGACGACATGATCGCCTGGGTGGACACCCGGGTGTGGACGATGCTCGAAAAAGATGCCTATCCGACTTTCCACGACGACCCCACGCCCGAGCAGGCGATCGAGCGGCTGGTGCGGCACGCGCCCACGCTGGCGCGATGGGCCTATTTGGCCCTGTGCCGGTCGCATTTCCGTCGCCTTGAAAACCGGACGAACTACATGGGCGGGATGTCGCGGGCCGAGCGTCTTTCGATGGCCAGCTCGGTGGACACGAAGATCGAGAAGCGCGAGGAACTCGACAAGGCGATCGCTTCACTGCGCAGCACCCTGAATCCGGGCGAAAAGCAGAAGCTCGCCGCGTCGTGGATCGACAAGGAAGACCGCAGCCGCGTTGCCCTGGTTCTGGGGGCGACGCGCAGGGAAGACGACAGCATGATCACGAAGGTCAACGGCGAAGCCATCAACGAGAACACGGTCCAGCAGATGCGTTCGCGGGCCCGCAGGCGGGCGGTGGAGATCCTGCGTGACGCGGGGAGGGCCCCGGTGCTTCTGCTCGTCTGCTCGGCCATGCTCACGCTGGGTCTGGGCTCGTCCGTGGCCGAGGGTGGCGAACAGACCGGCGGGCGCAAGGGCAAGATGACCCCGCCGGCGGCGGTTCAATGGGACTCGGTGGCCATCACCGAGACCATCGCCCGTGGCGAACAGACCGGTGGGCGCGGACCCCGGTGAGTCGACCCACCGCATTTTGTACTTGTGCGGAATAGAACCGGGCGAGCGGTTGTGTACTGGGTATGAATAAAGCAGCCCTCTACGCATCGATCGCCATGCTCCCCGCGTTGGCGTATGCCCCGCTCACCCTCGCCCAGCCCGAATCGCAGACCAAATCACAGGCCATAACCGAGATGAAACCGCTCGAGAAGCCGCTGGGCGTGGGCGACACCATGCCGGCCTTTGTGATCGATGATGCCTCGGGAGGCAAGCTGGATCTGGCCAAGATCCTTGAGAAGGGCCCGGTCGTCCTGAGCTTCTACCGCGGATCGTGGTGCCCGTACTGCGTGACCGAACTCAGCGAGATCCAATCACGGCTGGAAACGATCAGCGGCACCGGGGCGACGGTCTT
>JBBDKK010000034.1:0-6717 GCA_040879395.1 Phycisphaerales bacterium | reverse complement strand
GCCTTGTGCTTGTGGATCAGCCGCAGGTTCCGGGCGTAGATCACCACGCCGGTGGACTGTCCCAGGACGCCGACGATATCCACGCGCCAGACGAAATAGGCGAACAGGCACACGCCGCCGAAGAAACTCAGCCACCAGAAGGCCTCGGGCACGGTGGAAATGCGGGATCGCTCGGAAATGACCCACTGGATGAGCATCCGCCCGAAAAAGGCCACCTGTCCCAGCAGGCCGATGGTGACCCAGCCGAAGGTGGCCCAGCTGGTGATGTTGAAAAACCCCAGCAGGTGGCGTTCAAGGGCCGGGCGTTGGTTCCAGTTGTCGAGCTGGGCCGCGAGAAAATCATCGAGATCGTCGGGCCGGATCTGGTCGTTCCCGCGCAGCGATGCGGGCGAGACCACCCGGTAGCCGGTCTCATCGCCAACCACCGTCCGTGCCAGCAGGATCTCCATCGCCCCGACCCGCACGATCAGGTCCGAATCGGATTTGCGCAGCGCGGGCTGGAGTACCAGCCACATGCCCAGAAAAATCAGCAGGATCATCGCGATGACGGGTCCGGATTTCATGGCGTGGCGGGTTCCTTGGCGGTGTAGGGGGTCTGCTCAACGCCAACAGCGCCGTTGATTGCGGGGTGAACCGGCCTTTGCTCAGCGGAGGCGGGACCAATCGGCGCGGTGTGTTCGATCGAGCCGACGGGGCGGCGACGGTTGCGCATGTAGCGGACGGCGAAGAGGTCCACCAGTCCCGGCAGGGCTCGCTTGGTGATGCCCATGCCGTACTTGGGCACCCCCGCGTGGCGGGGGCGGTGGGAGACGGGCATCTCGACGACCGTGTAGCCCATGTGCCGGGCGGTGACGGGGATGAACCGGTGCATGCCTCTCAACTCCAGCGGCAGGGCCAGGGCGATCTGCCGACGCATGACTCGCAGCGAGCAGCCGGTATCGACGATGGTGTCGCCCAAAAACACGCGTCGGAAGGTGCGTCCGACCCACGAGCCGATTCGGCGGATTGTTGAATCTCCGCGGGATCGGGCCGCGGACCGATCGCCCTGGACGAAATCGGCCCCGGTTTTCTCCATGTACGCCAGCATGGCCGGCAGGTCGGCCGGGTCGTTCTGGAGGTCGGCATCGAGCATGGCGATGAGTTCTCCCCTCGCGGCCCGGACGCCGGCGTGGAACGCCGCGGATTGGCCGTGGCCGCTGCCCTCGGGGGTGTCGGTCATCGATACGCACCGCACCCAGTCGCGATGGGGGGTGTGGGCCCTGATCCGGGCGCAGGTTGTGTCGGTGGAGCCGTCGTCGACGATGATGAACTCGAATGGGGTATTGAGACCACCCAGGGCCGCTTCGACCTGCCCGATGAGTTCGTCGATGTTCTCCTCTTCATTATGGGCGGGCGCGATCACGCTCAGATGCACGCCTGATTGGCGGGGCCCGGGTTGGTCGGTGTCTGTGCGCATGATCGGTCAGGCGTATCGTATCCGGTGGGATGCACTGCTAGAATGGTTCTACACTGTTTTTGGGCAGGATAAAACCGATCTCCCGGCCCCCAGAGGAGTTTTCAGATATGCACATGCGCCATTCAGACCACGACCACGGCCCCGCAACGGTCCCCGTGAAGATCATCCTCGAGAACCCCGAGGAACTCAACGAGGACGGATCGAACACGGCCGAGCACGAGGTGATGGCCGCCAAGGGCGAGCACCTGCTGGAGGTCGCCATCGAGCACGGCATCAACATCGAGCACGCCTGCGGCGGCGTCTGCGCGTGCTCCACCTGCCACATCTATGTCGAGCAGGGCATGGGCTCACTGAGCGAGGCCGAGGAGGAGGAGGAAGACCGGGTCGAGGAGGCCCCGGGCCTGCAGATCAACTCCCGCCTCTCATGCCAGTGCGACATCACCGGCGACGGCCCCATCGTCTTCCGCGTGCCAGCCTGGAACCGCAACGCGGTCAAGGAAGTGCCGCACTAGGCACGGGTCGGTCTTTCCGAGGCGATATGCTTTGGTATGCGATATTCACCGGGCATCCTGTTCACGCTGCTTGTTCTGTTCCTGACCTCGCCGTTCGTGATGGGCGGCGAGCTTCGTGCGCGGACTGCGCCGAGCGACGGTATTGCGGAGTCGGTGTGGGTGTCGTTCCGCATGCTGCTTCCCACGCCCGACGGCACGGGCGACACCAGAGGACTGGGGCTGGTGCTGATCGACCCTGACCGGGGCGCGCTGCCGGAGGGTTTCGCTTGGGATGAGCCGAATACCGCTCATTCGATCGCCATCGGCTTCGATGTTCACAACCCCGCTCCGGACAAGAGCGCCGACGAGGACGGGCGGGTCATGGGCTGGTTCGATGCGGACGGCAACTGGTACGACCGCCCGCAGCGCGAGGTCTCGGTCCACGCCAACGGACGCGAGCGGATCAATGTCCGCAGCGGGTATGAGTTCCGACGAGGGGAGTGGGTCGATGTGGATGTGCATGTGCGGTATGTGCTGGGCGGGGCGCAGGTCATGGTTTTGCTCGACGGGTACACCATCATCGATGAGTCGATCTGGGATGTGCGTCCGATGCGCCTGCACGCCATGGTGGGCAGCGAAGGCCCCGGTATCGAGGTTGAAGACCTGGCGATTACCCGCGTGACGACGCTCGAAGAGCCCATGCCCGAGCCGGTCACGCTGACCGCGTTCGACGAGGCGTTGCTCGTGAATGCGGCGACGCTGCGCAACGAAGTCGATTTCTCGTCGATTCCCGGATCGGTCGGTCGCGTGATCGCGACGCTCACGCTCAGCGAGCCCGAGATGGGTTACGACCACTGGGATAAGAAGGGGACCGTGGGCATCCGTGTGCCGACCGGCGAGCTCGATGCCGAGGGGAAGCCGGTCAACGAGCGGTTCGAGGTGTTCCGCTCCATCACGCCCTACCGGCGCGGCTGGACCTGGCACATGGATGTCACGGATCTGCTGCCGCTGTTCAAGGGCACACGGGAGATGGAAACGCACATTGGCACCTACATGAAGGGCTGGCTGGTGTCGTTCAAGCTCGATTTCTACCCCGGCACGCCCGAGCGCCAGCCCGTCGCCGTGATGAACCTCTGGAACGGCGAGGCGGAGATCGGCAACCCCGAGAACCCGATCGAGGATTTTTTTTATGTGCCGCGTGAAGTTACGGTCCCCGACGGCGCAACCAGCGCCCGCGTGCGCTCGACAGTCACCGGGCACGGCATGCTCCCCAACAGCAATAACGCCGGCGAGTTCATGCCCATCTGGCGCACGCTCACGATCTCCTCGGGCAACAGCAGCGGCGGGGGCGATGTGCTCGCGGGTGACTTCATCAGCATGTCGCAACGGAACCACCTCTGGAAGACCGACTGCTACCTCAACCCGTGCAGGCCTCAGGGCGGGACTTGGAAGTTCGATCGCTCCGGGTGGGCGCCGGGCGATAAGGTCGAGGCGTGGGTCGTCGACACCCAGCCCGAGTTCGTGCTGGGCGATACGCTGCGGATCGAGTACGAGCTGGATCCCTACCTCAACACCGGGCGCGGCGAGACCTGGGCGCCGCATCACTGGACCGACGCCGTCGTCGTGTTCTACAAGTAACCCAAGGAACACATGGCCGAGAAACGCAAACTCCAGGACAAGTACTTCCGCCGCGCCAAGCGTGAGGGCTATGTGGCGCGCTCGGCCTACAAGCTGCTGGAAATCAATAAACGACGCAAGCTCATCAGCAAGGGCGACCGGGTGCTGGATCTGGGTTGCGCGCCCGGATCGTGGCTGCAGGTGGCCGAGCAGATCATCGGGCCCGAGGGGACGCTGGTGGGGATCGACCTCAAGCCGGTGAATCTGCCGCTGGGGCCCAATGTGCGGACGATCGTGGGCGATTTCACGAGAACCACCGCCGCTGAGCTGCTCGGCGGGGAGGACGAGCTATTCGATGTGGTGATCTCGGACATGGCCCCCTCGACCACCGGCCACGGGGACCACTTCATCTCCGAGCGCCTGTGCCAATCGATCATCGATGCCTTGCCGGACCTGCTCAAGCCCCGGGGCACCTGCACGATGAAGGTTCTCGAGGGCGAGACCTTCCCCGCGCTGATCGGACGCATGAAGCAGGTGTTCCGCATCGCCGGGGCGATCAAGCCCGATGCCTGCCGCGAGGTCTCGCGTGAGACTTATGTGTATGGCATCGGTTTCCGCCCGCACCGGGTCCGCGTCAAGGACGGGCCGGACCGCGGGGCGATGCCCGAGCCCACGCCGGGGTGGGGCGATTGATCTTCCTTTCGCCCATCGCGGGGCTGGTCGCCGGCGCGATCGGCGGCGCGATGGTGCTGCTGCTGTACATGCTCCGGCTTCGGCGTCGCCCGCTACAGGTCTCAAGCACCCTGCTCTGGAGCCGGGCCGTCAAGGACCTGGAGGGCAACATCCCCTGGCAGCGGCTGTCGCCTTCGCTGCTGCTGCTCCTGCACCTGCTGGTCGTGCTGCTGCTTGCCCTGGCCATCGCCCGTCCGGTCGCAGATGACGCCCTGGGCATCAACGACCGGGTGTATCTGGTGCTTGACACTTCCGCTTCGATGAGCGGGACGGTCGATGGCGAGACCGGCTTCGATCGCGCCCGCCGCCGGGCCATCGAGCGAGTTCAGTTGCTGTTCGATTCGGGCCGATCGGCGCGGGTGAGCGTGATCGAAGCCGGGTCCGAGCCGCGGGTCGTGCTGTCCGGTTCCACCGAGCGCGGGCGACTGATCGGGGCGATCAACGGCCTCGAACCGACCGACGAGCCCGGCGAGATCGCCCCGGCCATCGAACTCATCGAGACGCTGCACGAAGCCCGGCGCGGCGGCGACGGCGAGGAGGGTTCTGAGCCGGGCGAAACGGTGGATGGCGAAGCGCTGGTGTGGGTTTATACCGACGGCGGCCCGATCGATCGCGATACCCTGGCGATGCGCGGCGGCGGCGGGGTGACCGTCCCCGTATTCGATGGGGACGAGCCCCCCCGGAACATGGGCATCGTGGCCGTGGGGGCCCGCCGGGACCGGGTGGACCCGATCCTCTGCCGCGTGTTCGTGCGGATCGAACGCAGCGAATCCGGTCCCCGCGCCGGCATCGTGCGGGTGATGGCCGAGGACCAGGTCATCGCCAGCAGCGCGGTCTCATTCGGCGATGATGCCGACTCTGTGACGCGCACCTTTGAGATCCGCCTGCCCATGGCCGCATTGCTGCGGCTTGAACTCGGGGCCGAGGACGCGCTGGAAAGCGACAACCGCGCCTGGGTGAGCGTTCCCGATCCCAGCCCGGTCCGCGTGAGCGTGGTGGCCCCTGACGCGGTGGCCGACCCGCTGCTGGTGGACATGCTCTCGGTCATCACGCGCACGGGCGTGCCCGTGCTGGGCGTGAACGAACCTATCGGCGATGCGGACCTTGTCGTGTACGACCGGGTCTCGCCCTCCGTCCTGCCGGGCGTGCCCACGATCGGCTTCGGCGGCGTGGTGCCGGGCGCGGGAAGCGTGCTCGATGACCCCGGCCCGCGACGGCGGATGATCTCGTGGGACCGCGCCGATCCGCTGCTGCAGGAGGCGGGCGTGGGGGCGGTGTCCTATCAGCGGTCCGTGGAACTCGACACAGTGGAGGCGCGGGTATTGGCCAGCGACCGCGAGGGGGCGGTTATCGCCGAGTACGCCCGCGCCGGCAACCGCCATGTGCGGGTGGCCTTCGCGCTGCACGATTCCAACTGGCCGGTGCAATACGGCCTCACGGTGTTTCTGGTCAATGCCATCGAGCAGCTCCTGCCCGGCGCCGGCGGCGAGGGAACGGTCTACCGGACCGGCGAGGTGATCGAGTTGCCCGGCCCCGAGGGGAGCCCGGTGGCGGTGGGGCCGTTCGCGCAGGTGGGCGAGAGGACAATCCCCGGGGCGGGCGGCGCGCGGATCGGTGTGTCGGTGCTGAACGCCGAGGAAACCGCGATGCGCACCCGCAGCGCGATCCCCATCGGCAGCGGACGCGTCGATGCCTCGGGCGATTTCACCGGCGGCGGCCGACGCGAACTCTGGCGGTGGTTCACGCTGGCGGCGATCGTCCTCATCGCGATGGAATGGTTTGTCTACGCCCGTAAGGTCCGCATCGCGTGAGCACGCGTCAGTTGGCTTGCGAACGGAGCTGATCGAACAGATCGCCGCGGATCAGCAGCCGCCCGGGTTCCTGTTGCCCGGGGATCATCCGCCGGGGCCAGGCGGTGTGCAGCCCGTCGGCGTCGATCCGCTCGATGCCCAGTTGGAGGCGCAGTTCGTCGTCAAAGACCCCCGCAGGCAGGTCGATTGCGGCCACCCACCGGTCGCCCAGCACACGGGTTCGCACACGGGGGATGCCGATACTCGGTGTGGAACCGGCGACGAACTCGACATGCGCCCCGTTCTGACCGTCGGGGGCGATGGTCCACACCGCAAGCGGGTACCCAGCGGGCCCGATCCAGAGCGTCAACATCTCGCCATCGTCGCCCGGTCGGGGGGAACTGCACTCCATATAGAGCTGCCATCCCTCGGTCGGATCGTCTCGATCGGGCGGTGAGGCCTTGCGGAGCAGCCCGACGGTCGAACGGCCCGGGCCTGTCTGCGCCCCTTCTCCGGGGCGGGACTCGGTGAGGGCGGCCATGGTCCAGTCGTTGAGCAGCGGCCCGATCCGCACGAACGGGGCCGGGGCGGGGATCGGTATCGGGACGGCACTCATCCCCGTATTCGGGAC
>JBBDKK010000033.1:0-6751 GCA_040879395.1 Phycisphaerales bacterium | reverse complement strand
GGCCTGGATGTGGTCGCTGGTTTTGTCCGGGGGGGAGGCCAGCAGGACGACCAGCCGCACGGGCTGGGAATCGATCGCCTCGAAATCGATCGGCTCGGAGGGCTTGCCGATGGCGATGGCCAGCCCTTTCATGCTCGAACACTTGCCGTGGGGGATCGCCAGCCCGTGCCCGATGCCCGTTGTGCGGGTCTGCTCGCGGTTCCAGACGGCCTGTTTGAGCGATTCGGCATCCGAAACCCGCCCGGAACGGGCCAGGAGATCAACCAGCTCGTCGATCACATCGTGCTTATCGACCGAGTTCAGCGGCGATGAGATGCAATCAGGGTCAAGAATATCGATCAGGTTCATGGTTCGGTCCTTGCACAACCCACGGAGAAAGCCGGTCACAAGTGTAAGCGGGCATCCCAGGCGTTGTGGAAATGCGTGCGGATTTGTTCATGCGGTCGGGGGGCGACGCAGGAGCGCGGAAAAAGAGCCGTCCCGGTAGGTATCGGGGCTGTCACCCGGCTGTACCTGTGGCACAACCCCATGGCTGTCAAGCAGTTCCATGCCCAGATGCCCCGCGGCCCACTGGGCCTGATGCTCGTTTTCTTCGGCTTCCAGACTGCAGGTCGCGTAAAGCACATGGCCGCCGGGTTTGGTCAGGGCATGGGTGGTGGTCAGAATCTCCCGCTGTGTGGTAAGAAGCCGCCCGAGTTGGGTGTTCAGCGGCCTGTATCGGGCCTCGCGCCGGCGGGCGAGCACGCCGGTGTTGGAGCAGGGGACATCGGCCAGCACCAGATCGGCGGCCTCATTGAATCGCTCGGCCACCTTATCGGCGTGCATCACCCGTACCCGCTCATCGCCGGCGAAGAACCCGCGGAGCACACCCAGGCGTTTTTCATCGACCTCCGCGGCGACAAGCTCGGCATCGGGGTACATGGCCCGAAGCTGACGCGTCTTGGTGCCCTGCCCAGCGCAGAGGTCCACGATGAGGTCCGGGGATTTTTCCAGAGAGAGCCGTCCGAGCGTTGTGGAACTGGCGGGGTCCTGCACCCAGATATCCGGACGGGATTCGAGCAGGGCGATCAGCGATTGTCTGTTTCCGGTATATACCGCGTGGTGGGGGGATTGATGGGGGGCGAGTTCATCTGTCTCCAGCGGTGCTTCGGCGTACCGGGTGCAGATCAGTGTCGGGGCTTTGCACAGCGTGTGCATGGCCGCCGCGGTTGGGTCCTGATGGACCTTCTCCCAGCGTTGGAGCAGATCCACGGGCAGCGAGCAGGCGATGCCCAGCCGCCGGCGGCCGTCATCGGGCAGTTCCACACCCCGCAGGGCCAGGGCACGCCCGTCGGAAAGGGGGATCGAATCGATGTGGTGGTCCCAGGCATCCCGCCGCCCGCCCTTGGCCCGGGCGACCTTTCGGAGAATCGCGTTGACCATCCCGCCCGCACAAGGGCGGATATTTCGCTTGGCCCACTCGACCGATTCATCCAGCACCGCGTGGGGTGGGACGCGGTCGAGCAGCAACAACTGGGCCGCCCCGCCAAGCAGCACCGCCTGCATCCTCGGCTCGTGCTCGAGCAGGCTGCGGTGGCTCAGCGTGGTGATGATGTAGCCGAGGGTGATCCAGCGCGTGAGCGACGCGTCCACGATCGCGTGGGCCAATGCCGAGTCCCGCTGGTCGAGCGGGCCCACATTGACTTCGGTTGGAATCAGATCCGGGAATCGCTTGGCGTGCCGCGAGAGGTGCCGGTAAGCGGCGTCCCGGGGATCGCGGATGGGTTGGCGGTTGTCTGGTTGTGTGGCGACGGGATCGGGCATTGGTGAACGCTAGGTCGCGGCTGTCCTGCGTGCGCCACGGCACAGACGGGGAAACAGATTTTACGGGCATCCCGATGGGCTCATCCCATGGGAGAAATGAAATACTTGCCTGAGATGCCCTTGACTTCGTGGTAGTAGTAGAAGGTATCCGGCGCATCCTGGTTGATGTTGTAGAGCAGCTTTGGGAGTTCCTCGAGTGTGACGATCGTTCGCACCATTGAGAAGGGCGTGCTCGTATGACCACCCACACCGGACTGGACCGTGAATGTGCGGTGGGGGGAGGTCCGTTTGATGATGCGGCCGATGCCCTCGGGCGCATCGGTGATGAGCACCAGCATGGTGAGGGTGAACTTGTGGTAGAGGTTGTTGAGCGTCTCAGCGCTGGCGAAGATATACAGGCAGGTGTACATCAGCGTGTTGACCAGGACGGGGAACGGATCACCCTTGAGCAGCGCCATCGAGAGCCCGAAGGCCGTCGAGACGACGGCCGCCAGCACCGCGATCGAACCGACGGGCCTGAGGTACTTCATGGCGAAATAAGCGGCGATGATGTCCTCATCACCGGTCGATCCGCGGTTCTTGAAGGCGATGGCCTTGGCGACCCCGGCGAGCAACCCGCCGAACAGGACAAGGATGATCCGCTCGTTCTGTGGCTCGGGCTGGGCGAACTGGATATCTGGGAGCACGATCAGCCCGATGATGACGCTCATCACAACCATGAGCGAACGCCGGGCAAAGGTCCGGCTGATCTTGAGATAGGCGAAGGTCAGCAGGGCGAACTGGAAGACCGCGTATAGAATAATGAATATTTCTGTACGATCGAAGTAGTAAGAGAATGCAACGGCGATCCCCTCGGTGCCGGTGAGGATCACCCCCGCCGGGAGGACGAAGTATTTCAGGGCGATCGCGTAGAGCACCCCGCCGCAGAGCACCATCGCCCGGCTCATATGGTTGCTCGGTGTAGGAGATTTGAACATAGGCGAGTATAGTTCCGTGACTTACGCGGATCAGTTTGAGCCGACGGCGGCCGGTATCCCATCGAACATTATGCCAGAGCGAGAACAACGATCCATGCCGCAGTCCGAGCCGGGCAAATCATCAAAGCGGTTCTCAACCCACCGCATCCTCTCGGGGATGCGGATCCGCAAGAAACTGATCGTGCTGCACACGGCGTTCTCGCTGGGGCTGGGGCTGGTGCTGCTCATCGCGATCAGGCCTGCGATGTCCAAGGTGATCTTCGGCGCCGAGTACGACCAGTCCCAGCGGCTGGTCGAAGTGCTGCTCGCGATGCCCGACGGCGTACCGCCAACGCTGGATGATGCAACGCCAGAGGCCCGCGTGGACACCGGTGCCGACGCCACAGCGGGGATCCCGGAACATATCCTCACCCAGGCGCGGGCGAACCCGGCGGGCTCGATCCCCGTCCCGCCCGATGCGTACGCCGCGGGGGTTATCCGCTATCTCGTGGCCGAGGATTCCTTTCTGCTCGTGCGGTCCCGGTCCGAGCGTGCCCGCGAGACCATCCGGCTGGTATACATGCTGGTCATCGCGATCCTGCTGCTCGGCTACGGCCTGGTCGCCGCCGCGCTGGAACTTTTCGTCCTCCCCCAGCATGTCTACCGGCCGATCAGGGCGATGCTCAGCGCGGACCGTGCCGTCAGCGAGGGCGACCGTGAATCCGAGATCATTCCCGCCGACGAGATCCCCGCCGATGAACTTGGCTCGATCATGCGATCCCGTAATCAGGCCATCACGGCCCTGCGGCGCAACGAGTTCGAGTTGGCACGGGCGCTGGACCGTCTCGAGCACACCGCCGCTGATCTGCACAAGAAGAACCACCTGCTCGAGACCGCCCGCAAGAACCTCGAGGGGGCCGACCGGTTGGCATCCCTGGGCATGATGAGCGCTGGGATCGCCCACGAACTCAATACGCCGCTGGCCGTGGTCAAGGGGCTCGTCGACAAGCTTAAGCGGAATCACTCGCTCAGCGACACCGAGACCGCGCTGCTCTCCCGGGTCGTGGGGCGCTTGGAGACGCTCTCGGAGGGCTTGCTGGACTTCGCCCGGGTCCGCCCCCCAATGAGTGTCGAGGCCGATGTCCATACGCTCGTGTCAGAGGCGTGCACGCTGGTCATGCTCGATCGCCACGCGCAGATCCGCAAGCGCGAGTTGGGACTATTCAACCATATTGAGCCGGGCACGCTTATCTCCTGCAATCCCGACCGGCTGGTCCAGGTGTTCGTGAATCTGATCCGCAACGCCGTGGACGCCCTGGTGGAATCATCCGCGCCCCGGCCGCTGGTTGAACTGCGGCTTGACCACGAATCCCGCGACGGCACGCCCTGGGTTGTCATACGGATCATCGACAATGGCCCGGGCATCGACTCGGACCTCATCGACCGATTGTTCGAACCCTTCGTGTCCTCGCGACTGGACGCACAGGGCACAGGGCTGGGCTTGGCGGTGGCCAACGGGATCATCCGCGAGCACGGGGGCGTCCTGACCGCCACCAACCGATCGACCGAGGACGGCACCACCGGCGCGGTGTTCGAGGTCATGATCCCCGTGAAACCGGCCGAAGATCCCCGGGCAGAACCCGGCTAATCGGATGTTCTTGTCTTGTACCCCGCTCGCCGAACGGCTATTCTAAGGATACATGCCCGAAGCACCCCGCCAATCCACAACCGCCTCTTCCGCGGCACTCACGATCCTCTCGCTCGACGACGATCCGGATTTTCGCGAGTACATACAGGGGGCGCTCACAGGCGAGGGCCACGCAGTCACGACCGTCGCCACGCCGGAACAGCTCTACAAGCAGGCCGAGCAGATCCACCCGGATGTCATCCTGCTGGACATCAAGATGGGCGGCCATTCCGGCGAGGATGTGCTTCGTGAGATCAGAACCCGCTGGCCCAAGCAGTGCGTGATCGTCGTCACCGGCTATCCCTCGCTGGACTCGATGCGTGAGACCTTCAAGCAGGATGTCTTCGACTACATCGCCAAGCCATTTAGCGTTGAAGACATGCGCCGCGTACTCACGCAGGCCACCGAGGCCTTCGGGCTGGGTCAGCGCCCCATGGACCGGCTCCGCCATGTGCTCGGACGGCAGATCCGCCTCGCCCGCACAGAGAAGGGCTGGACGCTGCGGGAACTCTCAGAGATCAGCTCGGTCTCCGTTTCCCAGCTCAGTTCCATCGAACGCGGCACTCACCTGCCCAGCGTGGAATCGCTGGTGGCGATCTCGACCGCTCTGGGCGCCAATCCCAGCGCGTGGTTCGCCGCCGCCGGATTCTGAGCGACGATTCAACGCTTTCATGGGCCCGGTCCGATCGGCTGATATACGCGGCCTGCCTACTGTTGGCGCGTGCCCAGCGATGTCGAACAACCCGCCGTGCTCTTCACCGCCTTCGAGCCCTCGGGCGACGACCACGCGGCGGCGGTCATCCGCGTTCTGCGCGAGCGGTATCCGAAGCTGCGGATCTACGCCTGGGGCGGACGCAAGATGCGGGCGGCGGGTGCTGAGGTCATCGAACTCACCGGCGACGACGCGGTCATGGGCATGCCCGGGCTGGCCAAAATCCGCGAACACAAGCGGATCAACGCCTCGATCGAGCAGTGGCTGCGGGAAAACCGAGTCAATGTGCACATCCCGGTGGACTCGCCAGCCGCCAATTTCCCGGTCTGCCGCCTGTCCAAGGCCGCGGGGGCGCGGGTGGTGCATCTTGTGGCTCCCCAGCTCTGGGCGTGGGCCCCGTGGCGCATCCGCAAGCTCCGCCGCCTGACCGACCATGTGCTGTGCGTGCTGCCCTTCGAGCAGGACTGGTTCCGAGCCCGCGGGGTCGAGGCGACCTTCGTGGGCCATCCGCTCTTTGATACCTCGCTTGATACCGAGTCGCTGGACCGCCAGATCGCCTCATGGCCCCGCGGAGAACAGAACATCGCCGTCATGCCCGGCTCGCGCCCGGGCGAGATGCGCAAGAACTTCCCGCTGCTGCTAGGCGCGTATATCAAGCTCGCCAACGAGCATCCGCGGATGCGGGGCCTGGTGGCGGCGACCCGAGAAGAGATCGAGCCGGAACTGCGACGAATCGCCCGCGATGCCAACCTCCAGTGGCCCGATTCGCTCTCCGTCACCCACTCCAACACCGACGCGGTGATCCGCTGGTGCGACCTGGCCATGGTGGTCTCCGGGACCGTCACTCTGCAGATCGCCAAGCAGCACCGGCCCATGGTCATTGTCTATAAGCTCGGCCGCGTGGTCTGGACGCTGCTGGCCCGCTGGCTCATCCAGACTCGGTATATCACGCTCCCCAACCTGATCGCCGGGCGGGAGATCTGTCCGGAACTCGTCCCGCATTTCGGCGGCTCCGAGCCCATCGCCGACCGAGTCGTCGAGTTGCTCGAGGACCCCGACGCCTTCAACCGGCAGGTCCACGAGCTGCGGGACATCGGCCGGATATATGACGAGCAGAACGCTTCTCAGAATGCGGCCCGTGTCATCGCCCGGTACGCTGGGCTCGAACCGCTCTGACTACTGCTATAGCCGTACCGGGATCAGCCCCAGCGTGCACCAGGCGTTGCCGGCGTGCTCACAGATGGGAAAGGTCTCTAACTCCGGCATCGAGACCGGCAGGTCCCCATCGATCAGCTCCCGCATCGTCATCGAGAGGTCGTGGGCCCCGCTCTCCTCTTCCTCGGTGAACAGGACCACCAGCGAGGCCCCGTGCCGGATCGCGGGGTCAGAGGCAAGCTTGACGATATCGGCCCGCGGCCAGGTCAGCAGCTCGCGGGCGTAGTTGCCGTTGGGACCGGGCACGCCGTCGACATAGCGGTGCTGGGCGATCGCCTTGATCTCGATCCAGTACGCATCGCCCGGGTCGATCTCCCCCGGGCCCGGTCCGCGAACCACGGCGGCGGCCTCGAATAGTGTCCCCGACGCCCGGGCGAC
>JBBDKK010000032.1:0-6756 GCA_040879395.1 Phycisphaerales bacterium | reverse complement strand
TACCCCGAATTTGGGCAGAAACATGCCCCGGACAAGAATTCAGGCGTTTGCGTCCGATAAGAAGCGGTTGCACTCTCATTTCCCAGTTCCCGGACCCCTCCAGACCCATCCGGCATCAGAGCCCCCGGAGCCGGGAAAATCACCGTAATCGTGGAGCCCTGCTCAAAGTACGCATCGGGCGCGCCGGGCAGGTCGTCAAAGCCGGTTTCGTAGAACTCGAACTCAAGCACGCCGTCCAAGGAAGGGTTTCCCGCATCGATGAACCCCTGATAGTTCATGTTCGTGACCTGAAAGTCATCGCCAACGCCAGGGCTGATCGCCAGGGCGTAGTCCTCGATCCCGATCGTCACTTCCGACGCCCAGCTGGTCCCGATGGTCGTGATGTACAGATCCCACTCGATCCGCAGCGGGATCGCACCCCCGATCTGCAGCATCACGATCTCGTTGTCCGGATCTCCCTGAAAATCCCAGCTGGCCATCCCGGAGACATCGATCGTCAGCAGCGCCCGATGCCCATCGAAACCGCCTTCCAACCGATCCAACTGTGTCCAGTGCACCGGTGCGGCCGATGCCAGACCGGCGCAGCAGACGACGATCGCCGCCGAACTCCCAGTTCTCATCTCTCGTCTCCTTCTCTCGTACGCCCGTGCCACGCGGCACGCCGATTTACTCGAATATACCAAAAACCCTCGCTTTCCTAGTCGAAAAGGCCACCGCGCAGCAAAACACCCATGCCGGGCATGGGTGCGATACCTTCTTTAATAGATCCGCCTTATAGATCCAGACGCCGCTCGCCGATCAGAACGAGTTGACTTTGCGGCCGATGCGGCGGCGGGCATTGATGATCTTACGGCCGCTCTTGGTCCGCATCCGCGCGCGGAACCCGAGGGTGCGGCGGCGCTTGATGTTGCTCGTGCGGCGGGGGTAGTGCATGGCCATGGCGGGTATCTCCTGTCGTGCCGATATCCGGACATCTCCGGAAACGCGTGCCTTCTTTCAAGGGCCGCAACTCTAGACCCGGGATTTCGATCCGTCCACCCAATCCCTTGTTCCCGCATAAATTCACTGGACACGGCCCCTCGAATCATGGATAATAAGCCCGTCGTTCCGTGTGAAGCAACGCAGCCACCACTCCGCGGCCCATTGTTCGGTGTTTATTCCAGATAAACACTCAGCAACCGATCGCGCCAGGTGCGAAGTTCGCTCCCACACACCCATCCGATCCGCCGCGGATCTCGCCGTGAGGCGGTGTCCCGGTCCGTCCGCTGCCAGGATTAGTTTTCCTGTCCAGCGCCGTTGCAGGGTGTATCTGTATGCAAGAGAACCTCCTTGAGAGTGCCCAGAAGATGCTGGGCCACGAGTTCAAGAACCCCGATCTGTTTGAGCTTGCCCTCCGGCACGCCTCAATCTCCGATTCACGCCTCGATTCCAACGAGCGGCTCGAGTTCCTCGGGGACGCCATCCTGGGCATGATCGTGTGCGAACGCATCTTCCTGCGTTTCCCCAACTACCTCGAAGGGGAGATGACCAAGATCAAATCGCTGGCGGTTTCCCGCCGGATCTGCGCCAAGGTCGCCATCGAACTGGGGCTGGACGAACTCATCGTGGTCGGCAAGGGCATGCAGACCCAATCGAAGCTGCCCCAGTCGCTGGCCGCGGCGGTGCTGGAGGCGGTCATCGCCGCCATCTATCTCGACGGCGGCATGGCCCCGGTCCGGGCGTTCCTTGAGCCCCTGCTCGATCCGCTCCTCGACGATGCCGTCCGATCCGGGCACCAGCACAACTTCAAGAGCGTCCTCCAGCAGCATGTCCAGCGGACGATGGGCGTCTCGCCCAACTACCGGATCCTCGACGAGAAGGGCCCCGACCACGCCAAGGCCTTCCATATCGCCGTCGAACTCGGCGGCGAGCAGTTCGGCGCGTGCTGGGGAGAGTCCAAGAAAGCCGCGGAACAGCACGCCGCCCTCAAAGCCCTCTCGGAGATGGGGCTGGTCGACCATGGCGAAAACGGCCAGGTCCGGATGAAATCGGCCCTCCACGAGAATACATCCGAGGCCGATCTCGACTCCGCCCACGACCTGACGATCCACTGAAAACCGCGATCAGCTTTACTCCGCCGGCACCAGATCGACCACGATCGGCAGGTGGTCCGACGCGTCCGAGTCGGTTGCCCGCAGGCCCATCGCCTCCAGGGACCCCGCGTCGAGCACCCGTGTATCGAGCAGCAACGCATGCTCCATGCGGCTGACCGACCCGTCATAGACCACCCAATCGAGCCGCCCGGGGCTGAAACGGCTCTTGTCGTCAACCCAGGTCGCCCCCGAGTGGTCGCCGAGGACGATCGGCAAGGCCACGCTCAGGTCGTCGCCGTCTCCGACCAGACCATCTATAAGCGCTTCAAGCGGGCGCCGAGAGCCGACGAGGTTGTAGTCGCCGCCGATCACCACGCCCGCTCCCGGGTGCCGCTTGCGGACATCGGCCACGAAATCACGGATGCCGCGTGCCTGGGCGATGCGGGCGATGTCTTCCTCGGAATCCGCGCTGCCGCAGCATTTCAGGTGCACGCTGATCACCAGCAGCTCGCCTGCCCGGGTATCGATCAGAGCCGCGCATGCCCTCGCGGGGCGACCATCGCCCGATGGCGGCAAGGCCCGCTCGTAGCGGGCAATGATCGGGCGGTTGGTCGCGATCGCCACGCCCGAGCCCTCATCGGGCATGTGCAGCGTCCAGTCAGCGCCCGCGTGTTCGCGCAACCAACCCGCCACATCCGCCCGCGTGGTGCGGAACCATTCCTGATAGAGGATCACATCCGGATCCACGGCTTCCAGCACCCGCCGGAAGGGGCCAGCGTCCTGCAGCGGCGCGGAAAAGAGGACATTGGCGCTCATGATCCGCACGGCGTCGGCGGGCTTGTCCGGCAGCACCGCCGCGGCCTTGGATGCCTCCTCCAACGCGGGCAACCGCACGGACATGGTGGTGGACCACAGCGACCGACCTTGGGGATCGACCTGGTCGACCACGATCTCGATATGCCCTTCCCCGGGCAGCACCGTGGATCCGGGCGCGTGGCGATCGATCCGGGCCTCGTACTGCTGAGAGGCATAGGTCGGCAGGCAGGTGAAGCCGACTTGGGCGTGCCCGATGGATACCGCCTCGCCGTCGGCCCCGTAACGGGTCACCCCCGCGCCGATGCCGACCGAGCCGCGTTCATTCAGGGGCGAGAGTTCGATCAGCAGATCCACGCCCTGCGGCCGGCGGGCGATCGCCTCGGGGCGGATCGCATAATCAATCGGCCGCCCGGTTGCCGGGTCCGCATCTGCATCGATCCGGATCCGCGTGGTATAGGGCGCGGCCTGGATCGCCTGCACGGGCCGCGTATCGGGGGAGAAGGTCAGATAGATGTACCGCCCGTCGGCTGTGGCGGTATCGGTGCCGTCCCAGTCGCCCAGCTCACCATCGATCACATGCAGGGCATCGGCATGGGGCTGCCCGGCACCCGCCCGCATGGTTTCGCCGCCGCAACCCAGTGCGCCTAAGAGTAAAAGATACACAATGAGATGGCGTATGCTGATCATGAGCAAGCGTAGGTCGGGCGTGCCCCGCGGCGAACCGGCCCGGGGGCGCTTGACAGGGGCTTAGTATTTGTCACAACAAATAAATCCCGCCTCCGCGGAATACACTCCCAGCAGGCCGCGTTCAGATCAGCATCGCCCGCGGCCCGCGACCACGCTCGGCCGAGCCGATTGCACGCACAGGAACCCCGACCAAGGAGACACACAGCATGAAGAACCCCCTCAAGATCACCCTCGCCGCCCTCGCCCTCACCGCCACCGCCGGCACCCTCGCCGGCTTCAGCGCGCTCGAAACCCGCACCGAATCCACCTCGACCGCATCCGCCGCCGAATCCGCGGCCCAGACCTACGCCGTCGATACCGTCCATTCCGGCGTCTTCTTCAAGATCCGCCACAACGGCGTGGCCAACTTCTACGGCCGCCTCAACGATGTCCAGGGAACCATCGAGTTCGACAAGGACGACATCGAGAGCGCCTCGATGAACTTCACCGTCAAAACCGAATCCGTCGACACCAACAACCAGAAGCGCGACGACCACATCCGCGGCGCCGACTTCTTCAACGCACGCCAGTACCCCGAGGCCACCTTCACCTCCAGTTCCGTCACCAAATCCGGCGAGGGCTACGAGGTCACCGGCGAGCTCTCGCTCCACGGGCAGACCCAGCAGGTCACCGCCAAGCTCATCGATATCGACACCGGCACCGCCCGCGGCAACGATGTGATGGGGCTCGAAGCCCACTTCGAGATCAGCCGCACGGACTTCGGCATCACCACCTATGTCAACCCCGAGGACCCCGAGGAGGGCTCGCTGGGCGACAAGGTGAAGATCATCGTCTCCATCGAAGCCGGCGTCAAATAATCGCCCCACCGGGCCCACGCCTCACAACCAATCGAACAAGGCATTCCTGCAGAGCTCGCCCCTGTGCGGGTTCTGCTTTCCTTATACAGAGCGATCGGCCGATAGGCCATACCGGAGGGCACACCCATGGACCCGCAGCTGCAGCAACGCATGATGATCTACGCCGGGCTGATTCCCGGGGCCGTGGCCCTGGTGCTGCCGCTCGCCGGATGGTATTTCCACGCCTTTCGAGCATCGCGCATCGATCACGCCGAGGGCGACACCCCCAGATCCGCCGGCGACGGCCCCCGATGGCTGCTCCCGCTGCTGCTGGGGCTGGGCTTCGCCGGGGCCGACTATGCCGCCAACGCAACCCTCCACCTCTGGCCAGACGGCAACAACTACCGCTTCACCCACGCCATCGCCCTCATCACCCTGGTCGCCGTCATCGAGGGCTTCTTCCGACTGCCCCTATTGCTGGCCATGCTCCTGCGCCTGCTCGCATACGCCGGCGCGTTCTGGATGCTCGCCGAAGGGTATATCGATGGCGTCTTCGGCGGCCCCGCACCATTCGTGGGCTGGCTGCTCGTGGCGGGCATCGGGGCGATGCTCCTGGCCACCGCCGCCGACCGCGCAGACGATCCACACTACCCCCCCGAGGCGGACCACGCCGCCACCCCCGGCTGGGTCGATGCGATCACATGGATCGTCATCGCCGCGGGCATGATGCCCATCTTCTACTTCAACAACTTCGCCATCGGCGCCCGCATGCCCGCCGGCATCATCGCCGTGCTCACCTCCACGCTCATCGTCTCGCTGATCTTCAAAGACCTCCGCCTCTCCCGCGGTGGCATCACCGTCCTCATCGGCCTCCCCCTCACCATGCTCACCGGCTCGTTCGTCCAGACCGGAGCCGCCTTCCCCCCCTCGCTGGTGCTCGTCGCCCTTGCGCCCTGTGTTGTGCTGCTGCCGATGCCCGCTTCCTCGCCCGTGCGGCGGCTGCTTGCGCGCCTGATCCTCCTAGTCGTCATCCTCGGCTCGGCCCTGGCCACCCTGCAGTGGTCGCAGGCACCCCATCCCGGCGAAGACACCACCGACGACCCCTACGCGGATTACCCAACTGAATAACAACCGAATTAAAAAAACTCCGCTGCGTCATGCACGGCGGAGTCTGATCGTCGGTATGTTACAGGCCGCGGATATCAGCGTCGCCGGATCGCACGCACGCCAAGGCAAAGCCCCAGCATCCCAGCGCCCGCGATGAAGCCCGTCGGCAGCGGGATCACCTGCATCGGCGGTTGCTCCCCGGCGAGCAACTTGTCCGAGCCGCCGTCCTCGAGCCCCCGGAAACGGACCGCGAAATCGGTCCCCTCGCCCAGGAAATCCATGCTCGTCAGTGCAGCGGCATCGCTCGCGCTGACGATGAACTCAAACAGGCCCGTAAAGCCGATCCCGAGTCCCTTATTCGGAGCACCGCCGCCCTGCCAGTTGGCCTTCACCGCCGCGCCCGCGTCGAAGACACCGAACGGCATGGCGTTCTCCGTGCCCGTGTTCTTGAAGTTGTTGTTCGAGGCCGAGGAGAGCGTCGCCGAGGCACCGCTGTCCATGCTGGCAATATCGAACACGAACCCGGTCAGGAACCCGCCGACCGAACCCGCGGTGGTGTTCGTGATCGACACGCTCAGCAGGCCCTGGCTGCCGCCCGTGGCCGTGTACTCCAGCGTCCCCGCGAAGCTCGCCCCGGTATTCTCATTGCTGGTGCTGCTGTCACCCATGATGTTGACAACACCGGCCTGCGCCGTGCCCGCCAGCGATAAAAGCAATCCCGCGGCGATGGTAAAACGAAACATAACTGTTCACCTTCATCTCTCTAAAAATCAAGCACCCGTCAAGTCCAGCCGCCCGAACGGCCGGGCACCCCGATTTCGGGGCATGAAATGTATCACATAGGGTAATGGAATCAAGAGCCGGGCCCCGCAATTGTCATCAATTACACCCATGCCGCCCCGCCATGCCCACCCAACACCTCCCAAGGCCCGATAACCATCCCAAAGCCCGCGGGGAGATGAGCACGCCGCAGCCGGGGTCGGAGAGGTCTTCTCCTACTCGACGGGCAACTCGACGACGGGTGCCCGTACTCACTGGGCCGGTGGGGGGTGGGGGGTGGCCCGACGGAGCGGCCCTCCGCTCCTTCGGGTTCTTCTCACTCCCCGATCCCCTTGCCCGGGTGCCCGTACTCGCCGCGCAGCGGCGCAGTGCGGCCTTCGCTCCCCCTCTTAACCTCGTGGGACGGGCTTCCAGCCCGTCACTCCTCCCTCTCCCCGACAAAACACACTCTTGTG
This sequence comes from Phycisphaerales bacterium, assembly GCA_040879395.1. Classification (GTDB taxonomy): domain Bacteria; phylum Planctomycetota; class Phycisphaerae; order Phycisphaerales; family UBA1924; genus UBA1924. Next base: position 3 of record JBBDKK010000032.1, on the reverse strand, counting down.
CCT
>JBBDKK010000031.1:0-6868 GCA_040879395.1 Phycisphaerales bacterium | reverse complement strand
GGAACACCTTCGCCGCCAACCACAGGAACACAACCACCGCGATCGCGTTCGCCAGGATCGAAGCCCCGATCTGCCAGACCGGCGGCGGATCGGTCGAAGACACCCGCATGATCATGATGAACGGCGAGATCGGCGGGATGAAACTCATCACCGTCGAGAGCATCGAGTTGGGAGCCCGGATCACCGGCATGAAGAAGATGTACGGCAGGATCATCAGCAGCATCACCGGCGTCATCAGCGACTGCGCCTCGCGCAGGTCGTTGACCGCCGCCCCGATCGCCGCCATCAGCGAGGCGAACATGAAATACGCCAGCAGGAAGTACACGAAGAACAGCACGATCGTGCTGATCTCGATCAGGTCCATGCGGTTGAGCGCGATCAGCGCGAAGATCCCCAGCGAGTTATAAATAGTCAAGAGCGCAAGCCCGACCCCCATCTGCCCAAGGATCTTGCCCGTCATCAGCTCCATCGGCGACACCGCCGACAGCAGCACCTCTACCACGCGGTTGGACTTCTCCTCGATCGTCGTCGTCAGCAGATACTGCCCGCCCGTCATCGAAGCGATCAAGAGCAGCAGCATCGACACGAAAGGGATGGCAAAGGACGCGATCCCCGTCGATTCCTTCCGCTCGCCCGTCTCCGTGATCTCCTTGCTCTCCCTGGCCTCGATCGAGTCAAGCTCGGCGATCGTCCCCCGGTCGTAGCCCGCGATGGCGTACCGCTGCTCGCGGATCGACCACCGGATCGAGTTCTTGATCTCCGAGACCGTCTCGTCATTGAGCTTGGGCCGGAAGAACACCTGGTAGGTCCCAAACCCCTCCTCAGCGTTCACCTTCCGCGCCGCGTCCGCGTCGATCTCCACCACCGCCAGCAGCTTCTCGATCTCCTCATCCGGAGTATCCCGCGATGCCACCTGCAGCCGCAGCTCCTCCTTGAGTTCCTCGATATCCGTGTCATCGCCTACAGGGATCACCCGGAAGGAAGGGAACTGGAAGCTCGATGCCACCCGATCCACGGCCTCATCAGTCTTCGCCGAGGAACCCATCGGATTGAGGCGCTTGCCCGCCTCCTTCATCTCATCGAACCGCTGCCGCCAGCGTGCCTCCACCTCAGCGGGCGAGAGCCGCTCATCGAGCACCGAAGATACATCTCCCGAACGATCCAGCACATAGATGGTCCCCGTGTCCGCCGGCGGCTGCACATTCATCACGATGATCATCACCACCGGGATCAACGCCGCCATCAGCGCCGGCACCACCAGCGCACCGAAAATGAAGCCCTTGGTCATCGCCGTCGACGCGAACTCACGCGCGGCCACGCGCCCGATCTTGGACATGTTCATGACGCCACCTCCTCTTCCTCATCATTGCCCGCAAGCAGCTCGGCCCGCAGCCGCTGGGCATCGGCCCCCCGATTGCCGCCGGTGACGATCTCGATGAACACATCCTCCAGCGTCGGCCGCTTGATCTCAACCCGGTTCAGCGGCATCGCCTCCAGAAGCGCCCTCATCGCCCCCTGCGGATCAACACCCTCGTCGAGCACCACCTCAACGGCCCCCTCGACCGGCGTCACATGCGCCACCCCCGGCACCCGTCCGATCTCCTCGGCCATCGCGTGCCCACCGACCGGGTCCACATGCAGCGCTCGCGGATCAAACCGCGTGCGGATGTCATCAAGCGTGTCATCGAGCACCTTGTGCCCGTGGTGGATCATCACGATGTGATCGCAGATCTGCTCCGCCTGATACATCACATGCGTCGAAAAGATCACCGTTTTTCCGTTCGTATGCTGCTCATCGATCAGTGTCCGCAGCAGCCGCATATTCACCGGGTCCAGCCCCGAGAACGGCTCATCGAGAATAATCAGATCCGGCTCATGCAGCACCGAGGCGATGAACTGCACCTTCTGCTGCATCCCCTTGCTCAGCTCCTCGCACTTTTTCTTGTGCACATCCTCAAGCTCCACCCGCTCGAGCCAATCAGCGACTTTCCCCTTGAGCCCGGCGGAATCCAGGCCCTTAAGCCGCCCCATATGCGTCAGGAACGCGCCAACCTTCATCTTCTTATAGATGCCCCGCTCCTCGGGCAGGTACCCGATCCGGTCCTTGGACTCCACCGCCGACTTCTTCCCCAGCACCGAAAGCTCCCCCCGGTCCGGAAAGAGAATCGACATGATCATCCGGATCGTCGTCGTCTTCCCCGCCCCGTTGGGCCCGATGAATCCGTAGATCGACCCCTCGGGAATCGTCAGATCGATCCCCTCCACGGCCACCTTGGTTCCGAAGGTCTTTCGGACCCCCTGCATCGAAACTGCATTCGTCATGGACACCCCGTTCCGGATAAATGAGCACCAGTGTATGCGGGAAAACCCCTGCAAATCACCGCACGCCCCGGTATGCTGGGCCGGGACACCGAAAGAGTCATTTGGTGAATCCCAACACCAGGTTGCACACCGACCCCACAAAGCCGGAAAAAGAGAGGAACAGCCATGCACCGAATCAACGCCCGATCGATCGCCGCCGTCTCCATCGCCCTCCTCCTGACCGCCGCCACGCTCGGACTGAGCAACCGCCCGGCCGCCCAAACCACCGCCCAAACCTCCAACCAGCCCGGCCCCGATTCCCAGCGCCAGGCCCCCGACATCGGCGCCCTGCTCATCAAGGGCCTCAACGACACCGACGGCTGCCTCAAGGTCATCACCGCCCAGACCTCCGAGGGCACCAACACCATCATCGCATGGTTCGAGGACAAGGCCGCCGTCGAAAACTGGTACTACTCCCCGACCCACACCCGCACCATGCAGATGGTCGGCGCCGACCCCGAAAACAAAAAGCCCATGGCCCATGTCAAGGACGCCGACGCCCCGGTGATGGTCATGGCCTCCATCAAACTCGGCGGCCCCAATCCCCTCCCCGGACCCATGCCCATCTCCCAGATCTCCATCGAGCTCTACACCCCCCTCGATGCCGGCGCCTCCATCAACGGCCGACTCATGCCCGAAGAAATCAAGCTCGAACACTTCAACAGCGCCCGTACCGACGCCCCCGCCCAGCCAGCCGTACAGACCGACGACTGACCCCGCTTCACCACCCGGCCCGGACGCATACCCTTGCTGCGTATGCACCCCGAGACCCTCGATCCCAACCTCAGATCCAAGCTCGATGAACTCGATGCCCAGTTCACCGACCTTGGCCAGCGGCTCGAGGACCCCCAGGTGCTCGCCGACCACCGGCAGGTCTCCGCGCTATCCATCAAACGCGCCGCCATTGCCCCCGTCGTCGAGGGCTACCGCGGCTACCGGACCCTGATCGCCGAGGCCCAAGACCTCAGCGAGGTCGCCGACGGCGACGATGCCGAACTCGCCGCCATGGCCGCCGAAGAACTCCCCGCCGTCCGCCAACGGGCGCACGACGCCATCGAGGCCATCAAACAGACCCTCGTCACCAGCGACGACCTGGCGATCGGGTCGGTCATGCTCGAGATCCGCGCCGGGACCGGCGGCGACGAGGCCGCCCTCTGGGCCCGCGACCTCCTGGGCGTCTACCTCCGCTACGCCGCCGCCATGGGTTGGAAAACCGAGGAACTGGACATGGCCGCCGATCCCACACTCGGCGGCATCAAGCACGCGGTCATCAACTTCCAGGGCGAGGGCGTCTGGCAGCAGCTCAGCTTCGAGGCCGGCGTCCACTCCGTCAAGCGCGTCCCCGAGACCGAGACCCAGGGCCGCGTCCACACCAGCACCTGCACCGTCGCCGTCCTGCCCGAGCCCGAGGAGGTCGAGGTCAATATCGATTGGGCCAACGATGTCCAGGAGCATGTCACCACCGCCCAGGGCCCCGGCGGCCAGAATGTCAACAAGGTCGCCACCGCCGTCCACATGGTCCACATCCCCACCGGCGTCGAGGTCCGGATGCAGGAAACCAAGTCCCAGGCCCAGAACCGAGAAAAGGCCCGCCGCCTCCTGCTCGCCCGCGTCCACGAGATCGAGCAGCACAAGATCGAGGCCGAGCGGGCCAAGGACCGCAACGCCCAGATCGGCAGCGGGGGCCGCTCGGAGAAGATCCGCGTCTACCGCTACCAGGACAACATCGTCGCCGACCAGCGCCTCGACCAGAAGTTCAACAAAACCCGCATCATCGACGAGGCCGACCTCGCCCCGCTCTTCGAAGCCCTTATCGAAACCGAAACCTCCCGCCGACTGGCCCAGCTCTGAGCCCTCAACGGCGAAAATGAGCCCACGGCCCACCGATCCGGCCGATGGATCCACTCGATCCCGGCATGGCGGGGGCGTGATGGCGATCCGCCCGGGGGCGTCATCCCCGCGGCTTTCGCCTATAGTTCCGGCACGCCGTGCACCCGACCAAGCCACACCAGGTTCATCCTCAATACAGGTGAGACAGCCCGATATGGAACGATCCGAAATCTTTGAGAAAATCCAGGAAATCCTCATCGACGCCCTCGCCGTCGATGAGGACGAGGTCACCCCCGAGGCCACCCTGATCGGGGACCTCGGGGCCGAATCGATCGACATCCTGGATATCTCCTTCAAGCTCGAGCAGGAGTTCGGCTTCAAGATCGCCCAGGGCGAACTCTTCCCCGAGGGCGTCACCCAGGACCCCGAGTATGTGCAGAACGGCCAGGTCACGGAGAAGGGCCTGGCGACCCTTAAGCAGCGCGTCCCGCACTTCAACTTCGAGCAGCTCGAAAAAGATCCCAGCGTCCAGAATGTTTCCAAGATCTTCACCGTCGATGCGCTGGTGACCTTCTGCGAGCAGAAACTCCAGGCCGCCTGATCTAGGTAGGAAACGCCCATGCGCTGGATGTGGATCGACCGCATCATCGAACTCGTTCCCCGCCAGCGGATGGTCGCCATCAAGCACATCTCCATGGCCGAGGAACATCTCCACGACCACTTCCCCGGTACCGCCACCCGCCGCCCCATGCCCATCATGCCCATGTCGCTGATCGTCGAGGGCATGGCCCAGACCGCCGGCGTGCTGGTCGGCCACGCCGAGGGTTTCCGCGAGAAGGTGGTCCTCGCCAAGGTCTCCAGGGCGCAGATCACGCGCGAGGCCACGCCCGGCTCCACGCTGCGATACACCGCCACCATCGAGCAGTTCACCAGCGCGGGCGCTTCCACCAAGGGCATCGTCGAACTGCTCGAAACCCCCTCCGGCACCGACAACGGCCCCCAGACCGCTGAGGTTATCGGCCACATCGACCTGCTCTTCTCCCACCTCGACAACAACATCGGCGGCGTCGCCTACCCCGCCGAGAACTTCGTCTTCAGCGAGAGCTTCAAAACGCTGATGCAGACCAGCGGGATCGAAGCGGATTTTTGACCCCCGAGGCCCCGTTTGGCCGTATACTCGGTAAGAACACGCACCCTCAAAGAAGGTGGGAGACACGATCCATGCCAGGGCATACGACCAAAGCACGCACACTCATCCTCTCCGCGGGCCTCGCCGCACTCATGTCGCTGGGCACACTCGGGGCCGCCTCGGGCTGCGCGAGCACGCCGGAGATCGACCGCACCAAGCGCCGCCCGCACACCGCGATGCGCGGCCCCGCCTACAAGCGCCTCGTCCTCACCTTCAACGAGGCCAACAACCTCGCCTACCGGGCCGACCGCTACGCCAAGGCCCTGCGGGACTCGGGCTCGGTCGATGAGGAGAGCCAGCGGGAGGCCCGCGAGCTGGCCGACGAGCTGGCCCAGTTCGCCGACGACATCGAATGGTCCCTGGCCAACAACCAGCGGATGGTCTGGCACCGCACCGAGATGAACCGCTACTGGAACCGCTTCCTCGATCTCTACCCCGAGGATGAGTCCTACGCCCTGGCCTACACCGATGACGATATGCGCAAGGTCACCCGCAAACTCAAGCTCAAGAACCAGGAGGAGTACCGCGACCTCCACGAGTACGAGCGACACGATGCCGACTGGAGCACCTTCTTCCACCCCGTCGGCCGCATCATCTACGACCGCCAGATCGAGAAGCAGGACCAGTAAGGTTCATCCACACACCGAATCCGAGGGCTCCAGATGGAGCCCTTTTTCGTGCGCCCGAATCGTCTCATCACTACCCACAACCCCGCCCCCTCTGGGTGCCCCGACTCGCCCGCAGGGCGCAGTCGGGTTCCCCCGGAACACAACGATCACCTCTGGGTGCCCCGACTCGCTCATAGGGCGCAGTCGAGTTCTTGCCGCATTTCACACCTCACCGCACTGCGCGGCTGCGCCGCGAGTACGGCCACCCAGAACATGGACTCACCATCCCCTCTGGGTTCTTTGGAACTCAGCACCTCACCGCAGGGCGCAGTCATGATCAAACAATCAGGCCCTCGGAGTCGGCCGCAAAACCGGATCAACGGAGATCGTATTGTCGGTCATTCCCGCGTACCAACGGGCTGAGGACCACGCCCAATCGATCGAACGATGCACGAGACCACGATTCACAGGATTCTGGTGGATGTAGTGCAGCTTCTCTTCCAACTCGTGCCGGGACACAATGTTGCGGTCATAGCCGCCGCCGTGTTGCCAGAACCGATGGTTTCCTTCGGGCGTGCGGATCGATGAAAGGATCGGGGCGTTGAGTTCCTTCCAGCGTTCGATCACTTGCCTCGCGAACGCTCGTTTCAAATGCCATACAACCTTGGAAACGGGAGCCCGATCGATGTCGGGCCAGATAAGCAGATGAACATGCTCGGGCATGATGACCCACGCGATGAGGTTGAAGTTCGTTGTATTCCGGGTTGCCTGGATGTGATCGACGAACGCATATTTGATGCGATCGTTCTTCAGGAGCGGGAGTTGTTGGTAGCAGGAAAAGGTGAGAAAGCGGATATGGTTTGAAGCTTCAATCCGCTTC
>JBBDKK010000030.1:0-6942 GCA_040879395.1 Phycisphaerales bacterium | reverse complement strand
AATTCGGCATCGGCTCGCGAAACGCCGCTACGATCCTGGACCTGCTGGCCGCGCGGATGCCCGACGGTGTGCTGTTCCTGGGAAAGTGCGGCGGGCTTAAGGGCTCCACCGAGATCGGCCACTTCGTGCTGCCCATCGCCGCCATCCGCGGCGAGGGCACCAGCGACGACTACTTCCCGCCCGAGGTCCCCGCGCTGCCCAGCTTCAAGCTCCACAAGTTCGTGTCCGACAAGATCGTGGAGCGGGACCTGGAATACCGCACCGGCGTCGTGTACACCACCAACCGGCGACTCTGGGAGCACGACAAGAAGTTCCGCGGCCGCCTCAAACGCATGACCTCGCTGGCGATCGACATGGAGACGGCGACGATCTTCATCGTCGGGCACCACAACCAGATCAGCCGCGGGGCGCTTCTGCTGGTCTCCGATGTCCCCGTCACGCCCGAGGGCGTCAAAACCGAGGCCTCGGACAAGACGGTGACGGAGAAATACGCGCGGATGCACCTTGAGATCGGCATCGACGCGATGACCCACATCGGGACGCAGGGCGAGCAGATTCGGCATTTTAAGTATTAGGGATCAGGCATCAGGGATCAGGGATCAGGGGGAGGGTGCCCTGCCTACGCGCAGCTTAGGCAGGATAAAAATCCACTTGCCTGCCTACATGCTTACACCTTACCTACGCCAGGGTGTAAGCATGGCACCTCGCTCGCTGCTAGCTTTTCATCCATTCCATCGCATCGCCCGAATCCTCGCCCTCAAGCTGCATCCGCAGGAGTTCGGCGTAGCGGCCGTCGCGGGCGAGGAGTTCTGCGTGGGTGCCGACCTCACGCAGGCGGCCCTCCTCGATCACGGCGATGCGGTCGGCGTGGCGGATGGTGCTCAGGCGGTGGGCGATGACGAAGCTGGTGCGGTTGCTCATCAGCGATTCCAGCGAGTGCTGGATGAGGCGCTCGGACTCGGTGTCCAGCGAACTCGTCGCCTCGTCGAGGATGAGGATCTTGGGATTGGCCAGAATCGCCCGGGCGATGGCCAGGCGCTGCTGCTGCCCGCCCGAGAGGCGCACGCCGCGTTCGCCGACGACGGTCTGGTAGCCGTGCTCGAGTTCGGTGATGAAGCGGTGGGCGTTGGCGGCGCGGGCGGCGGCGCGGATCTCGTCCTCGCCGGCGTTGCGCCGGGCGTAGCCGATGTTGTCGGCCACGGTGCCGTCGAAAAGAAAGACCTCCTGCTCCACGATCCCCAGCAGCGAGCGGTACTGCTCGATGGGGATCTCCCGCAGGTCGATGCCGTCGATGGTGATGCGTCCCTGCGTGGGGTCGTCGAAGCGGGCGATGAGGTTGCACAGCGTGGTCTTGCCAGCGCCCGAGGCCCCGACCAGGGCGATGGTCTCGCCGGGCATAATCCGCAGGTTGATGTCGCTGAGCACCATGTCCGAGCGGTCTTGCCCGTCGTCCGCCTCGCCGGTATCGACCATCTCGCCGCGCCGGGTGGTGATGCGCCGGGGGTAGGCGTAGCCGAGGTGTTCGATGGCCAGCTCGCCGCGGATCTGGGCGGGCTCGATGGGCCGGGTGGGGGTGGTGTCGGCGAACTCCTTCTTCTCGGCCAGCAGGTCCAGGACCCGGTCGAGGGCGGCCAGGTTGTTTTGGACATTGGTCGCGCTGGCGACGAGGGCTTCAAGCGGGCCCAGCAGGGCGAGCAGGTATGCCGAGAAGGCCATCAGGTCGCCGATGGTCAGCACCCCGTCGACCACGGCCATGCCGCCGTAGATCAGCACCGCCGCCGAGGCCAGGGGGATGAGCAGTTGCCAGACGATCTCCACGCCCCGCGCCCACCACCATGTGTACAGCTCCTGGCGGGCCAGCAGGTGGCCCTCGGCGGTGAAACGCGCGGCCTCGGAATGCCGGCGGTTGAACGCGCGGACCACGCGCATGCCCGAGAAGGCCTCCGCGCTCATCGCGTCGATGCCCTGGCGGCGGCTGCGGATATCGCGGTACATCGGGCGGATGCGGACGATCCAGGTGCGGTGGCTGAACCATATGGCCGGGAGGATCAGGACCGCGCCGATGACCAGCCGCCAGTCGATCAGCAGCAGGACGATGAGCGTGCCGATGAGCTGCGTGATGGCCCGCCATGGGTTGTAGAGCAGTGAGAAGATCAGATCGCCCACGCCCCCGGCGTCCTCACGGAGGATGGAGGACACGCCGCCGGACTTGAGCTGGTGGATGCGGTGCAGCGGCAGGCGGGATGCGTGGGAGAACACGCGCCGGCGGAGGGACACCTGCACGCGCTTGGTGATGCGGGTGCACTGCCATCGCCCCCACATGCCGATGGCCACCGAGAGCACCGATACCACGATCATGGCCCCGCCCAGCATCCAGATCAGGCGGATGCGGTCCGGGCGCTCATTGGTGAAATCCCCCACGAGCGCGGGCATGCCCGCCGGGCCCGGCTGATCGGTGATGATGTAGTCGATGGCGACCTTGGAGGCGTAGGGGAGCAGGAGCCCGAGCATGACCGAGACGCTCAGGGTCAGCAGCGACATGGCCACGGTGCCCCGGAACCCGGTGAGCAACGCGAAAAACGCGCTCAAGAGGCCGGTGAAGGACCGCTTGGCGCGTTGGGCGCGTTGGGATTCTGCGCTCTGGTCGGCCCGCTCATGCACGCGCTGCTCGGCGTGCTTGTCTTTGCGGGCTTGCAGGTAGGACCGGAACCGGGATTTGCTTGATGACTTGGGCGTGCGCACAGTGGGATGCTACCCGTGCCGCCGCCCCGAATCACCGGAACTGCGGGTTTATCGGCGCCTACGGGCCATCACCAGGCACCCGCCGCCGAGCAGGAGCATCGAACCGGGCGCGGGCACGGCCACCTCGGAGAAAACCACGCGGAATGAAGCGTCGTTGTGGTCCATGTCGCCCGCGGGATATCGGATGTCCTCAACGCCCACGAGCACATCAAGTGGGTTCGTGGCTTCGACCGTGAACTGCGACCAGTCAGCGTGCTCGGCGGTTGAGAAGCTGTCCTGATTGCCTACGATCACCGAGTAGTTGAGGTCCACCCGCTCGCCCTGCGAGAAGAGGCGTGGGAGGACGATCGTGTCGCCGGTGGTGGCGGCCTTGTTGTTCCAGAGCATCTGCGGAGCGGCCTCGAAGGCGTTGTCCACCCAGCTCAGTTCACCCGTGTAGCCCGCGATGGATCCCATCCACACGAACTCGACCTGCGCGTTGTCGAACGGTGAGAAGATGCCCGGGTCCTGGAAAGTGACCTCCCCGGCCCCGGCCGCCCCCGCGGTCACACAGACACCCATCGCCACGATCTTCGCTTGCTTGTTCACGCTGTACTCCTCTTCCCGCACCCGGCGAGGCCCGATCCGTCCGGTCCGCCGGCGCGGTTGGTCCGTTGGTGCCTATCCATCATCCGTTTCATGCTCGCGGGGTGCGAACAATCCACCCGCCCGAACAGGGCTTTGGGCCGCATGATCGGCGCAGGCATCCCCACCCGGTGTGAATAGGCGGCAGACGGCCGCCCCGGCCCGTGGCACAAAGGGCCGAGGTCCGGTAAGGTAGAAGGCGTGAACTGGCCCACAACGGGCGGGAAAGGACGAAAGACATGGGCTCAGGCAAGAAGCTCGCGCTTCACTGGCAGATCCTGATCGGGCTGATCGGCGGCGTGGTCGTCGGGCTGATCATCAACGCCGCGTGGGACGCGGGAACATGGGATGCGCTGGGCGTGGACGATCCCGCGGCGTGGATCGCGGGCGCGGACGCCGAGGGCGTCAACGAAGATGCCGGCATCGGGGCCCACCTCGCCCGCTTCGTGCGGAACCTCAACGGCTTCGTGGGCGCGCTATTCATCCGCTCGCTGCAGTTCATCGCCGTGCCGATCGTGATCTTCTCGCTGATCGTGGGCGCATCGAGTCTCAACGACCTGGCCAAGCTCAGCCGCATCGGCGGCAAAACCATCGGCATCTACATCCTCACCACCGCCATCGCCATCACCGTGGGCCTGACGCTGGCCAACCTGATCCGTCCGGGCTCGTTCGTGGCCGAGGAGACCCGCGACGGGTTCATCGAGCGTTTCGGCATCGAGGCCGACGCCAAGGTCCAGGCCGCCGCCGCGCCCGATGTCTGGGACACGGTCCTGAACATCGTGCCCACCAACCCCTTCGCCGCCATCGCCCAGGGCGAGATGCTCCAGATCGTGCTGGCCTCGCTTATGGTCGGCATCGCCCTCACGCTCATCAAGCGCGAGAAGGCCGCCCCGGTGATCGCCTTCTTCGACGCCATGACCGATGTCATCATCAAGATCGTTGAGATCGTCCTGCTGATCGCCCCCTACGCCGTGTTCGCGCTGATCGTCGAGCAGTTGGCCGAGCTGGGCCTGGATATCCTCGGATCGCTGGCCGTCTACTGCCTGGTGGTGGTCGCGGGACTGGCGATCATGATGTTCGCCGTTTACCCCATCGGCTTCAAGCTTCTCGGCGGCGTGGGCTACCGGCGATTCTACCGGGCATTCTCGCCCGCCCAGCTCCTGGGCTTCTCCTCGGCCAGTTCCTCGGCCACGCTCCCCGTCACCATGGAATGCGCTGAGGTCCGCCTGGGCGTGAAGGAAGAGGTCAGCTCCTTTGTGCTGCCCATCGGCGCGACGATCAACATGGACGGCACCGCGCTCTACCAGGGCGTGGCCGCGGTGTTCATCGCCCAGCTCTACGCCATCGACCTGACCATCGGCCAGCAGCTTACCATCGTGCTCACCGCCACGCTGGCCTCCATCGGCACCGCCGGTGTGCCCGGCGTGGGCATGATCATGCTCGTGATCGTCCTGCAAAGCGTGGGCATCCCGCTGCAGGGCATCGCGGTGATCCTGGGCGTGGACCGCATCCTGGACATGTGCCGCACGAGCTGCAACATCACCGGCGACGCGATGGTCTGCGCCCTGGTCGCCAGCAGCGAGGGCGCACTCCTCAGCGAGGCCGAGGTCGAAGCGCGGGCCAATCAACCGATGGACGAGGACCCGGTTGAGGAGGGACGGCTCAGCTAATTCCCTCGATGAAACCAGAGGATGTCCAAGCCACCTACACTTCCCCAATGAGCACGAAATCACCCGAATCTTCCCGCGCCATCGACCCCGCAGAGGTCCTCGACGGGCGCTTCCGCGATGCCATATCCGCGGCCCTCCCGGACCTGCCCCGCGACCAGATCCAGACCCACATCACGCCCTCGCGCCAGCCCAAGTTCGGGGATTTCCAGTCCAACTGCGCCATGCCGCTGGCCAAGGGGCTGGGCCAACCGCCGCGGGAGTTGGCCGCCGAGATCATCGCCCGCCTGGACCTGACCGGCATCGCCGAGCCGGCGGACGAATCGAGCATCGCCGGGCCGGGCTTCATTAACATCACCCTCCTGCCCAGCGCGCTCTCGACCTCGCTCGAAGCCCTCGATACGCCGGAGCTGGGCATCACGCATCCCGATAGCCCCCCCACCATCGTGGTCGATCTCTGCGGCGTCAACCTCGCCAAGCAGATGCATGTGGGCCACCTCCGCTCGACGGTGATCGGCGACGCCATCGCTCGCCTCTACGAGCGATTGGGCTACAAGGTCCTCCGCCAGAGCCATGTGGGCGACTGGGGGCTGCCCATCGCCATGGTGGTCCAGAAGCTCATCGAACTCGAAGACGCGGGCGAGGACCTGGAAAACCTGACCCTGGCGGGGCTCAATACCTTCTATAAGCAGGCCCAGGCCCGCTGCAAGGCCGAGACCCGGGCACTCAAGCTCATCGAGAAAGTCGGCGGGCATCCCAAGGCCGAGATCGAGCTGGCCGCCCGCATCGACGATGCCGAGGAAGCCATGCGCCTGGCCAAGAGCCGCCTGGTCATGCTCCAGTCCGGAGACGAGGAGTCCGTTCGCGTCTGGCAACGGATCTACGACATCACCATGGGCGCGTGCCTGGCGACCTGCGCGCGGCTGCGGGCCAATGTCACCGATGAGCACAGCGCGGGCGAATCCACCTACCGCGAGCAACTGGCCCCGCTGGTGGCCGATGCGGGCGCGCTGGTGGTCCGGTGCGACGGCATCAAGGAGCCCACGATCATCCGCAAAGGCGACGGCGGGTACCTCTACGCCACCACCGACCTGGCCGCCATCCGCCGCCGGGTCCAGAAGTTCGGCGGCGACATCCTCGTCTACTGCGTCGATTCCCGCCAGGGGCTGCACTTCAAGCAGGTCTTCGCCGCCGCCCGCAAAGCCGGGTATGACCAGACGCCCTCGGGCGGGCGGGCCGAGTTCGTCCACGCCGCCTTCGGCACGGTGCTGGGCGAGGACGGCAAGCCGCTCAAAAGCCGCTCTGGCGAGAACCTCAACCTCAGCGACCTCTTGGACGAGGCCGTCACCCGGGCGACGGCGACCGTGGCCGAGAAGAACCCGGAAATGCCCGAGGCGGACCGCGGGCAGATCAGCGAGGCGGTCGCGATGGCCGCCGTCAAATATACCGACCTCTCCACCGAGCGCAACAAGGACTACATCTTCAGCTTCGATCGGATGCTCGCCTTCGAGGGCGACACCGGGCCGTACCTTCTCTATGCGCTGGTGCGGGTCCGCTCGATCTTCCGCAAGGCCGCCGAATCCGGCGTGGACACCGATGGCTTCGAGCATGCCCCGTTCATGCTGCGCGAACCCGCCGAGAAGACGCTGTCGCTGCTGCTGCTGCGCTACCCCACCACCGTGGCCGGGGCCGGGCTCAACCATGAGCCCAACCGCCTGACCTCCTACCTCCACGACCTGGCCGCGGCGTTCAGCTCCTTCTTCGACCAGTGCCCCGTCCTCCGCAACGACGACCCGGCCCTGCGGGCCTCACGCCTGCGCCTGTGCGCCCTGACTGGGCGCGTGCTGGCCGACGGGCTGGACACCCTGGGCATCCCGACCGTCGAACGGATGTAAAAACCATCTTATCT
>JBBDKK010000029.1:4021-7045 GCA_040879395.1 Phycisphaerales bacterium | reverse complement strand
TGGTGGTGGGGTGGGGGGCACAAGGGATTGTTGGCGCGGAGGTGCTCAGGGAATGGCGGGAATGTGAAGAGATAGAAGCTTCGGCGACCATGCAGGATAAAGAAAGTGTTGCGGCGGATGGTCGGAGCGTGTATGCTCGGAGGCACATTTCATCGAAGGAGCAAAGACATGTTTATCTTTGAGCTGCTGGTGCTGACGATGGTTGGGATTTTCTCGCAGCCGGGCTCGGAAGCGGCGATCGAGGGGCTGAAGAAATCGCAGATCGTTTCCACGGTTGAGACTCCGGCGTTTACGATGTGTGTCGAGGTCGAAGGCTCGCGTGCGTTCGTGGGGTATCGGGGCGGGATGCAGGTGCTGGACATCAGCGAGCCGACCGAGCCGAAACTACTTGGATCGCTCCTGATGGAAGGAACCGTGCACCAGATCCGGGTTGTCGACGATGTCGCATATATCGCCGCGGGCTCGGAGGGATTCCGGATTGTGAATATCAGCGACCCGGCCTCGCCGGAGTCGCTCGCCAGCGTCGGCGGGATCGGCGAGATCAAGGGACTCGCCGTGATGGGCGACCGGGTCTATACGGCCGGAACGAACGGACATGTGCTGGGCTTCGATGTCTCAGACCCCGAATCGCCCGAGAATATCGCCCAGCGCCGGCTCGGGAAGTGGTCGCCGTTTATCGCGATCGAGGGCGAGAAGGCGTATGTGTGCAACCGCACCTCGGGGCTGGTGATTCTCGACCTCAAAAGAGAAAACCTGATCCGACGCATCAGCGCGACCAAAACCGAGCACGAGCCGTTCGGCATCGCGATCAAGGGCGACATCGCGTACATAGCGGACAAGGACGCCGGACTTACCATCATGGATGTTCGGCTGCCGCTTCGTCCGAAGCTGCTCTCAAATCTCAAGCTCGATCACTTCGCCTACGGCATCACCCTTGAAGGCGACCGGGCATATGTGGCGGATCTCGAGGGCGGGATCCAGATGATCGACATCGCCGACCCGGAGAAGCCGGAACTGATCGAGCGTGTGGACACGCCAGACCGGGCGTATCAGGTGGCGGTCAGCGGGCGGTACGGGTATGTCGCCGACGGCGAGGGCGGGCTGCTGGTGATCGAGTTTGCGGGTGAGTGATCGCGGCCTGCATATTGGACGGTCGGGCGTTTGCGGAGTCGGCTCACCACCGCACTGCGCCGCTGCGCGGCGAGTACGGGCACCCAGATAAGGGTTCGCTGGATACAGTTGGGGCATGAAACTCACCACCTCTGACGGTCGATCGGTCACCATCACGCAGATCTTCGGCATCGGCCGCAACTACGCGGCCCACGCGCACGAGCAGGGGCTTGAAGCGCCCGAGCATCCGATGGTGTTCGCCAAGAACATCGCCTGCGTGATCGGGGACGGGGAGGACATCGTGATCCCCCCCATCGCTCGCGATCCGGGGTTCGGGGGGAATCAGACGGACTTTGAGGCCGAGTTGGCGGTGATCATCGGGGATCATCCGGACGGGAAGCCGTGCAGGGATGTTTCGCGCGGCGAGGCGATGGAGTGGGTGCTGGGATTCAGCTGCGCGAACGATGTGTCGGCTCGGTGGTGGCAGAAACAGGGTTCGGGGGGGCAGTTCTGCCGGGGGAAGGGGTTTGATACTTTTTGTCCGTTGGGGCCGCGGCTGGTGACGCCCAAAGAGCTGGTGGACGCTGGGCTGGATTTCAACGACTTGCAGATCGAGTGCCGGGTGAATGGGGAAACGATGCAGTCGGCGCGGACTTCGCAGATGATGTTCCCGCTGGCGATGCTGATCGAAGAGCTGAGCAGAGGGACGACGCTGGTTCCCGGGACGGTGATCCTGACGGGGACGCCCAGCGGGGTGGGCATGGCGCGTGAGCCGCGGGTTTGGCTGGGGGATGGTGATACCGTTGAAGTCGAGATCGAGGGGATCGGGGTGCTTGGCAACGGGGTGCGGTTCGGGTGAGCCGGGGGTGAGCCGGGAATGGGGATTTCCCGGAGACTGACACACGGCGGGTTGCAACCCTTATAATGGGCCGTGCAAGTCTTCAATACATCTCGGCGGTCGGTGCTGGCGGTGGTTTCGCGGTCTTTGATGGCGGTCTGTGCCCTGGCGCTGCTGGGGGCGGGTTCCGCGGCTCAAGATCGGACGGGCGATACCGGCGATGGGGCCCGGGGGGAGGCGGCGGAGGTCGTTTCGATCCCGGCGGCCCGGCAGGCGGACCGGGTGGCGGTGATCACGGTTCATGGGCCGATCGACGCGATCACGGCGATGAGCGTGACGCGGCGGATCGAGGCCGCGGAAAAGGCGGGGATGGACGCGATGGTGCTGGAAGTGGACTCTCCCGGCGGTGAGCTGGGGGCGGTCCTGGAGATCTCCAACGCGATCAAGTCGTCCTCGATTGTGAATTCGGTGGGGTGGGTGAATCCGGACGCATACTCGGGCGGGGCGATCATCGCGCTGGCGTGCCGCGAGATCGTGACGAGCGATCCGGCATCGTTCGGTGATGCGTTCATCGTGACCTTCGGGGGCGGTGGGCTTCGGGCGTTGAGCCCGGACGAGCGGACGAAGCTGCTGCCGCCGCTGATGGCGGATGTGACGGATTCGGCGCGTCGCAGCGGGTACGACGAATACCTGGTGCAGGCGATCGTGGCCGACGGGATTGAGCTTTGGCTGGCGGAGGACATCGAGACAGGCCAGCGCCTGGCGATCAACGCCCAGGAATACCGGATGCTCTTCGGGGAGGACCCGCCGCGGGGCAAGCCGATGCTGGCGGAGGTGACAGGCGGGGCGCGGACTTCGCGTCCGGTGCCGGAGGATGCTGCTCCGGCGGGGGATGGGGCGGAAGAACAACCGATCGAGGAGCCCGTGGCCGGGGAAGGATCGTCGGAAGAGCCGGGCGCTGAGGAACGCGAGGTGGCCCGGGGCGACGATCCCAACGCGTACCGGCCGGCCAGTGAGACGCTGGAAGATGTGGCGCGTGAGTTCGAGTCCGTGGAACGCGGGGCTTCGCTGGCGCT
>JBBDKK010000029.1:0-4011 GCA_040879395.1 Phycisphaerales bacterium | reverse complement strand
TGGCGCTGGAGAACCCGTCGCTGCGGCCGGAGATCACGCCCGAGGACAGAGGAGACTATCGGTATGTCGGGTACATCACCGACGGTTCGGCGGCGATCGTGATGCGCGACGACCAGATGCTCTACTTCGGATTCAGCAGCGGGATCGTGCAGAACGATGAGGAGCTGACGGCGTTCTTCGGGGCCGAGCAGATCGTGCGGCTCAATGAGAGCGTGACCGAGAAAATAGTGCGGTTCCTGGTGCATCCGGCGGTACGGGGGCTGCTCATCGTGGTGCTGCTGATCGCGGTGTTCGTGGAGATGGTGATGGCGGGGACCGGGATCGCCGGGGCGGTCGCGATGGGGGCTCTGGTGCTGCTGCTGGGACCGACGGCGATGATCGGGCTCAGCGGCTGGTGGGAGGCCATCGCGATCGTGGTCGGGATTATCTGCCTTGCGATTGAGGCGTTCGTGATCCCGGGGTTCGGTGTGTTCGGGGTGATTGGTTTCATTGCGTTGTTCGGCGGGTTGATCGGGACCTTTGTGTCGTTCGGGGGGACGATGTCGACGCCGCAGATGCAGCGGGAGCTTCTCACCGGTGCGGTGACGGTGCTGCTGGCGTTCATCACGGCGGCGATCGGGTGGTGGCTGATCGTCCGCAACGCCCAGAACCTGCCGATCTTTGATCGGCTGATGCTCAGCGGGGCATCGGGTGTTGGTGGCCAGCCGAAGAAGACGCTGCTGCACGCGATCGAGATGGACAACGGGTCGATGCGTATCGGCGATGAGGGGGTGACGACGACGCCGCTGTACCCGCTTGGCCAGGCGGAGATCAACGGTGAGATCGAGGATGTGTACGCGGCGTTCGGCCACATCGAGGGGGGCGTGCGGGTGCGGGTGGTCAAGATCGCATCGATGCGGATCGAGGTCGAGCCGGTGGATGTGGACAATGTGGAAGACCTGGACGCGCCCAGGGCGGAGAATGCCTGATGGAAAGTATGTTGCTTGTCGGGATCGGGCTGCTGGGATTGGGGCTGCTGCTGATGGTGCTCGAGGCGTTTGTGCCCTCGGGCGGCGTTCTGGGCATCGCGGCGGTGCTCAGCGCGATCGCGGGGATCGTGTTCCTGTTCCGCCACGACCCGATGTGGGGCGCGATCGGACTGCTGGGGACGGCGGTGCTGGGGCCGATGGTCTTCGTGTACGCTGTCAAAATGCTGCCAAATACGCCAATAGGCCGGACGATGGTCGGTGATTCGGGCGAGGATATCGCCCAGGCGAGGCAGGCGTTGGTCCGCAAGCAGCGGGAGCTGCGGGCGGCGATGCTGGGGCGTGAGGGCAAGGCCCTGACCGATATGCGGCCCAGCGGGATGGTTGAGATCGACGGTGAACGGCACGATGCCATCGCCCGTGGCGGGATTGTGGACCGCGGGCAGCGGGTGAAAGTGGTCAAGGTGGACGGGCTGACCATCGAGGTCCGCGGCATCGCGTGATCGTGCTTGTGGGCGGGCCCGGCGTCGCTGGTGACTGCAAAGAACCGGCCGGCGGTGTATGATGGTAACCGAAGTCATCGAGTGACCGACCCAAGGAGAGCCGCATGAACAACCCACTGTTCTGGATTCTGATCATTGTTGCCGCCGTCGTGCTGCTGGGCGTCATGCTCGTGCTGCTGACCTACTTCCAGCTCTGGTTCCAGGCGTTGCTTTCGCGGGCGCGGGTGGGGCTGCTGTCGATCATCGCCATGCGTTTCCGCAAGGTGAACCCGAACATCATCGTGATCAACAAGATCCGGCTGGTGAAGGCGGGCATCGAGTCGATCGAGACGGACGACCTTGAGAACCACTACCTCGCTGGCGGTAATGTGGGCAATGTGGTCTCGGCGATCATCGCGGCGTCCAACGCCAATATCGAGCTCGACTGGGGCATCGCCACCGCGATCGACCTGGCGGGGCGCGACATCCTCGACGCCGTGAACACCTCGGTGAACCCGAAGGTCATCGACTGCCCGAACCCGAACCTGGGCAGGCCGACGATCGACGCGGTGGCCAAGGACGGCATCCAGCTCAAGGCCCGTGCACGGGTCACAGTTCGGACCAACCTGTCGCGTCTGGTCGGTGGAGCGACGGAGGAAACGATTGTCGCACGCGTGGGCGAGGGCATCGTATCGAGCATCGGTTCTGCGGCATCGCACAAGACGGTGCTGGAGAACCCCGACGCCATCTCCAAGGCGGTGATCGGACGCGGGCTCGACGCGGGGACGGCCTACGAGATCCTGTCGATCGACATCGCGGATGTGGATGTCGGTGAGAACATCGGCGCCAAGCTCCAGGAGGACCAGGCCCAGGCGGACACCAAGGTCGCCCAGGCCCTCGCCGAAAAACGCCGCGCCATGGCGGTGGCCGAGGAGCAGGAATACCGTGCCCAGGAGCAGAAGAACCGGGCCCTGGTGGTGCTGGCCGAAGCCGAGGTGCCCAAGGCGATCGCCGAGGCGTTCCGCAGCGGGAACCTGGGAATCATGGATTATTATCGGATGAACAACATCAAGGCGGACACCTCGATGCGGAACTCGATCTCCGACGAGGACAAGTAATCCCCTCCCGCCGGCCCCGCTCCTTCCGGCTCGACCGACGGGGGTGAATATTCGGGCTTGGCGGTTGCATCCCCTCCCCATATCCGGTAACTTTGTGAGCGGGCATCGCGGGTGCGGTGCCCGTTTTCATTGGATTCCGCTGCGCCCGGGCGCGGGGAGAGCTTGGGGACTGAACGATGCCGGACGGACAAAAGATCTGCATGATCTGCGGGAAAAGCTGCGCGGGGCAGCCGCGGATCAAGGACAGCAGAGGGCTTTACGCCCACCGGGCGTGCGCGGAGGCCAAGCGGGGGCATGCACAGAACCCGTACGCACAATCCTCTGAGAAGCCCGCCGCGGATGTCGAGGCCGGGTCGATGGCCGCGGTGCTCGCAGATCTGGATGAATCGAAGATCCCGGGCGGCACGGGATCCTGTCTGGGTTGTGGTCAGCCGATGGCTCCCGAGGCGATCATCTGCCTGGCATGCGGGTTCAATAGAGAGACTGGCAAGCAGTTCAACACGCGCGTATCGCGCGATCCGAACAAGCCAATGAAGGGTGCGGCGGCTCTGGGTGTCGGGGCCAAGGTCGGCGGGTTCGCGCTGGCTCCGTTCCTGCCGATCATCGGTGCGTGCGTCGCCGGTGTCGTCGGTGCGGGGCTCTGGGCAGCGATCGCGTACTTCACGAACTACGAAATCGGCTTTGCTGCGAGCATCGTCGGGGCCATGTGCGGCATGGGCGCTCTCGTTGGGACGAGTGGCGAGGGGAATTTCTGGAGCGGGATGGTCGCGGTGCTGACCGCGCTTGCCGCGATCGTGATTGGCAAGATGCTGGTCTTCAACATTTATTCCGCGCAGTTTGATGAACTTCGCAAGGAACTGGCCGCCAACATCGCCCAGCAGGAGTACACGCTCGCCGACATGACTGGCGAGGATGTTCTCGCCGCGAGGGCGTACGACCTGATCGACGATATGCTCCACCGCGGTGAAGAGGTCGAATGGCCCGGAGAAGACATGGATCTGGACTACGCGCTTTATCCCGAGGACTACCCCGCCTCAGTTATCCAAGAGATCGAGTCCGAATGGGAGGCGCTGAGCGAGGATGAGCAGCTCGCCGCGCGCAAAGCGGAGCTGGAAGTGTTCGAAGCGGACATGCGCGAAACACAGCGGCTTCTTGAGACCGGCCCGACGACCTCCGACACCGCTCAGACAGTCATCGAAAGTCTCGATTACTTCGATGCCCTATGGGGATTTCTGGCACTGATGGCGGCTTGGGGCGTGGGCGCGGGCATGGTCGACAACTAACCGATTACTCGATCACAACCTCAATATCCAGCCGCACGGTCCGCGGCTGCAAGCAGGTCGTGTCCGAGCAGGCCTGAAACGAGACACCCAGCACCGGCTTGCCCGGCGAGGCCCCGATACCCGGGGCTTTTTCGATGGCGATGTCGAACTCGATGCGTCCGGT
>JBBDKK010000028.1:0-7113 GCA_040879395.1 Phycisphaerales bacterium | reverse complement strand
GCGCAGAAAAACCCCCCGGGCCGGGGGGGGCTGCCCGGGGGTGGGAGGCGGGAGACCAGAGGTCTTATGGCGGGGATGGCGCCACCTCGGTCTCCACAGGGTGGGATCGATCTCGATCCGCTGTCGATCAGCACATCCGTCTGATCCGCGACCGGCAGCACCCGATTGGGTGGGTAGTCGCCGCTGGAAAACGGCCTTGCGAGCGTGCCCGGGTTTTTCGCGGCTCCCTGGCGCCGTGGCGCCCTGCGCGATGTGTACCGGGCCGGATGAACGGGTGGGATCGCTCCGTGATCCCTTACCAGCCCGCGGCGAGGTATTCCGTTCGGTCGCCGACCGTGCTCGTCTGGCGTGTCATGCGTGCATGGCGTGTTCAGGCGGCGGTTGCCCCCAGTCGGCCGCTGCATGCCGCGTGTCATCGAGGATGTGTGATTCCACCTCCGTTTTCGTGTGTCCCGAGTGTCATGGTCAGTCCTTTGCCGCCGGCCCGATTCGCCGGATCAGCTGCATCCCAGCGAGTTGCCGCAGTTGAGGCACTTGTAGCAGGTGCCGCTGCGGACGGTGATGGTGCCGCAGACATCGCACGGCGGGGCGTCGCCTGAAGATTCCAGGGCTTTGGAGAGGGTCGCGCTGGCGGAACGCTGGTGCGTTTCACTGGTCACGACCCGGGTGTGATTGCCCGTCTCGATGGAAGTCTGGGAAACATGGGTCTCGGTCCGCTCATCGCGGATGACCATCCGGTCCGCCTTGCGATCGGGCTTGGGTTCCAGATCGCCGCCGGTCACGCGCCGGGTGACGATGCTGCCGCTCGCGGGCTTGTCGGAGGTCTCGGGCCGCTTGGGGGCGTTGGCTTCGCGGTAGCCCTCGATGAACTCCATGCCCAGCCAGCGGAAGATGTAGTCCACCAGCGACTTGGCGAAGGGGATGTCGCGGTTGGTGGTCATGCCCGAGGGCTCGAAACGCTGGTGGGTGAACTTCTTGACCAGGCTCTCCAGCGGTACACCGTACTGAAGGGCCACCGAGGTCGATGTGCCCAGCGAGTCCATGAGCCCGCCGATGGTCGAACCCTCCTTGGCCATGGTGATGAACAGCTCGCCGGGCATCCCGTCGTCATAGATGCCGCAGGTCAGGTAGCCCTCGTGCCCGGCGACATTGAACTTGTGGGTAATCGAGCGCCGGGTGTCGGCCAGACGACGACGCATCGGGCGGTGGACGATCTCGATCTCCTTCTTGATGACGACACGGACATTCTCCTCACCCGCAGCCGTCGCCAGCTCGATCACATCGTCGGAGACATCCTCCATCAGGGCCGCCGAATCCAGCTCGTCGGAGGGCTCCCCCGCGTCGTCGATCTCCTGCTTGGTGTCGCTCTTGGAGTTGAGCGGCTGGCTGAGCTTGCAGCCGTCGCGGTAGAGGGCGTTGGCCTTGAGCCCCAGGTCCCAGCTCAGCCGGTAGGCGGCCTGGATATCCCCCACCGTCGCGTCGTGCGGCAGGTTGATGGTCTTGGAGATCGCCCCGGAGATGAACGGCTGGGCGGCGGCCATCATGCGGATGTGCCCGCCGGCCTCGATGAACCGAGTGCCCACCTTGCCGCAGGTGCTGGCGCAGTCGAAGACGGGCAGGTGCTCGTCCTTGAGGTGCGGGGCCCCCTCGATGGTCTGGGTGCCGCAAACAAGCAGGTTGAGCCGCTCGATCTGGGCACCGGTCAACCCCAGGTGCTTGAGGGCGTTGAAGTTGGGATCGGCCTTGGCCTCCTCTGGGTTCACGCCCAGCCGGCCCAGGGCCTCGTCGCCCAGGCCCCACGCGCTGAACGCGAAGCCGAGCTCAAACACCCCGGGCAACGAGGCGGTAATCGCGTCCAGATCAGCCTCGATCAGCCCGCGTTCCTCCAGCCACCCCGCCAGGGAGAGCCCCACGCTGTCGGGGACGCCCTCGGGCATGGGGACATGCAGGTTCAGCGTCCCCAGGATGTACTGGTTCATCTCGCGGCGCTGGTCCTCATCGTACCCCAGGGCCTTGAGGGCCGGGTCGATCGAGGCGTTGGCGATCTTGAAGTATCCGCCGCCGGCGAGCTTCTTGAACTTCACCAGCGCAAAGTCCGGCTCCACGCCCGTTGTGTCGCAGTCCATCAGCAGCCCGATGGTGCCCGTGGGCGCGATCAGCGTGGACTGGGCGTTGCGGTAGCCGTGCTTCTCGCCCAGTTCCAGGGCCTCGTCCCAGGCGTTGGTCGCCCGATGGAGCAAATCCATCGCGTTGCCCAGCGGCACGCCGTGGTCGCGGATCAGCCCGTGGTCGATCGGCACCGGGGCGATGCGCAGGTCCTCGTACTCGCCGCTGTCGCGGGACACGCCCATCGCCGCGCGTCGGTGGTTGCGGATCACCCGCAGCATGTTCTCGCGTTCGGGGGCGTAGCCCGGGAACGGGCCGTGCTCACCGGCCATCAGCGCGCTCATGCGGTAGCTTCGGCCCGTCATGATCGCCGTCAGGCAGCCGCAGATCGCCGTGGCCTGCTCGGAATCATAAGGGATGCCCGCCTGCATCAGCATCGCGCCCAGGTTGGCGTATCCCAGACCCAGCGTGCGGTACTTGTAGCTCAGTTCCGCGATCTCGCGGCTGGGGAACGCGGCCATGAGCACGCTGATCTCCAGCACCATCGTCCACAGGTCCACACCGTGCTCGAACTTCTCGTAGTCAAACTCGCGGGTCTCGGGGTCATAGAACTTGAGCACATTGAACGAGGCCAGGTTGCACGCCGTGTTGTCCAGGAACATGTACTCGCTGCACGGGTTGCTCGCGTTGATCCGCCCCGCACCGGGGCAGGTGTGCCAGGCGTTGATTGTGCTGTCGTACTGCACGCCCGGATCGGCGCACCGCCACGCGGCGTAGGCGATGTCGTCCCACAGGCGGCCCGCATCGTGGGTCGTGGCGATCTCGCCGGTCGTCCGGTAGGTTGTCTCCCACTGCCCGCCGTCGTCGACGGCGTCGAAGAACGCGTCGGGGATCCGCACCGAGTTGTTGGAGTTCTGGCCCGCGACGGTGCTGTAGGCCTCGCCGTTGAAGTCGTAATCCAGCTTGAGCCCCAGACGCGCGGCGGTCTCCCCCACCGTTTCCGTGTCCAGGTCCGAGGTCTTCTCGCCCGCGATGGCCTTGAGCCCCTCGACGAGCGCGGCGACCTTGATCTCCTCGCGCACCTTCCAGTTGATGAAGGTGGCGATGTCCGGGTGGTCCATGTCAAGGCACACCATCTTGGCCGCCCGGCGCGTCGTCCCGCCGCTCTTGATCGCACCCGCGGCCCGGTCGCCGATCTTGAGCCATGACATCAGCCCCGATGATTTCCCCCCGCCGGAAAGCTGCTCGTTCTCCGAGCGGAGACTGGAGAAGTTGGTGCCCGTGCCCGAGCCGTACTTGAACAGCCGCGCCTCTCGCATCCACAGGTCCATGATCCCGCCCTCGTTGACCAGCGAGTCATCCACGGACTGGATGAAGCACGCGTGCGGCTGGGGGTGGGTGTAGGCATCGTCGGCCAGCTCGGGCACGCCCTTGGCCGGGTCCACGATCCAGTGCCCCTGCGCCGGGCCGCTGATCCCGTAGGCCCAGTTGAGCCCCGTGTTGAACCACTGCGGGCTGTTGGGCGCGCACATCTGGTGCACAAGCATGTACACCAGCTCGTCATAGAAGGCCTGCGCGTCGGCGGCGGTATCGAAGTACCCGTTCGCCTCGCCCCAGTGACGCCAGCAACCCGCCAGGCGGTGGAACACCTGCCGCGCCGACCGCTCGGGCCCGGTCTTGACCGACCCGTCGGCGTTCTTCAGCGGCGACGAATCACCCGGGAGCCCGAACGGCTCGCTGTACTGGGGCACCCCCGCCTTGCGGAAGTACTTGGACACCATGATGTCCGTCGCCAGCTGCGAGAACCCGACCGGGACCTGGGCATCGGGCATCTCAAAGACGACCGAGCCGTCGGGATTCGAAATCCGACTCGAACGCGTGGTCCACTGCGTGGATGCGAACGGGTCAGTACCTTCCGTGGTGAACTTGCGGGTGATCTTCATTGATCTATGTCCTTAGCTTGAATCAGTTCGTTTGCTCGCGATCACGAACAAATGTCTAGGAATAAGTACGAAATTTCGCCAAAGAATTAGCGTCGCAACAGCTGCTCAGCCTGTTCTTGATTTTTTAAGTACGAATCGCGAGAGTAACCATGCTTGTGATATTTACGCAACTCCCCCTTGACATCTTCACGCAGCTTGAGTTTGTATCGAGGATTACATGCATTTGGGTTGTCGGGCGAAAAACCAGCCTTTAACATTGCCCCCTTAAACTGGCCATTAGTGATGTAAAATCCATTTGGATTATGCCACCAGGAATGTTCTGTAGTTGACTCGTTGCCAAACCAATGCTTGAGACCATAACTCGACATCGGGCAACTATGTGTAGAGCTAGCCTGCTCAAATGTCTGCTCAATCCAGTTCAGCACTTGCATTTGAGCTTCGTCGCTCAAAGTCTCAAAATCATCTGGACGATTACCGCGATGCACGTGTTCAAGACCAGTGACATAATGTATTTCATAAGGATCTACATCACCCACAGCGATACCTTCTCGTGCGGCAAACTTCTCTATGTATATGTTTGAACTCATCGAGCGCCCTTCTTTTCAGTCAATCCTCGGCAGCGTCAGCCCACCCTGATCCTGATACTTCCCCGCCTTGTCCGCATAACTCTGCGCACAGACCTGGTCGCCCTTAAGGAACACAAACTGCGCCACGCCCTCATTGGCGTACACCTTTGCCGGCAGCGGCGTCGTATTACTGATCTCCAGCGTCACTTTCCCCCGCCACTCCGGCTCCAGCGGCGTGACATTCACGATCAGGCCGCAGCGGGCGTAGGTGCTCTTGCCGACGCACAGCACCAGGATGTCGCGCGGGATGTCGAACCACTCGATGGTTTCGCACAGGGCGAAGCTGTTGGGCGGGATGATCACATGGTCGGTGCCCTGCTCGCGGGTATCGACGGTCACCATCAGGTCGTCGGTGAAGTTCTTGGGGTCGACGACGGCGATCCCGCCGGACTTGGGCGTGGGAGTGAAGATCTTGAAGACCGTGCCGACACGGACATCGTACCCGTAGGAGGAAACGCCGTAGGAAATGATCCCGTCGCGTTTGACGGCCTTCTCGAAGGGCTTGATATCGACGAGTTGTTCGATCTGGGTATCGCAGAGTACGGACACGGTTTCGGCTCCATCCCTGCGGCTCTTCGTCGTACGAAGGCCGCGTGTGTGTTGTGCGGGCGGCGGCCCAATCCCTTTGGCCAAACCCGCGGCGTCTGTTTTCCCACCCCTTTGGCCGCGTTCGCCCACGCGGGCGGCCAAAGGGGCCTCACTGTCTGCCGGGCATTGCGCCCGCATCCGTCAGTGCGCAGTCAACCGCCGTGTGCTTTGGGGATGAGCCCCAACGCCCTGCGTTGCGTGCGCGTTTCGATTGTGGGTGCCGGCGATACGGACCGGCTCGTTCATCCTCATCCGGCGATGGTGTTTCGCCGAGCAATCGATCCCGCGTTCAGGTTCGTCTCTGAGGCCGCGTGGCTTCTGGCCATGCGCCCCGGGGGCCCCTCCCCCGGACGAAGAAAACCGGAATCAAACATCCACCGAACGCGTTGGCGTTCAGGCGTCTCTTCCCTACCGGGCCGCCATGGGCATTGGGTCGGGGCTCGTCGACGGGCACGATCGGGTGCCGGAGGGGGTTCTGTGGGCAACCTGTCGGTTAATCGCAACCCCAGTAATGCTAAACACTTCTCCCGGGGATATATTTCCCGCTTTGTCCCTTCGACCACCATATCTGGACAATCGGTCGGGCCCAGAGCATATCATCACACAATCTATTGGGTACCCCCAAAGCCGGATTTTTTCGAG
The DNA here is from genome assembly GCA_040879395.1 of Phycisphaerales bacterium. Lineage (GTDB taxonomy): Bacteria > Planctomycetota > Phycisphaerae > Phycisphaerales > UBA1924 > UBA1924. Next base: position 1,208 of record JBBDKK010000028.1, on the reverse strand, counting down.
ATTTTTTGCCGGGTTTGATACCTCCACCTCAAATCAGGGGTGGGTACGCAATGTGAACAGTTTTTCACTTACCACGCGTCAACCCTATGCGGAATAAGCGGTTTGCGCGACCCGGCCGATCCTACGCCGGGGGGATGGGCTCAAACCATATTCCGATCATAGACCGTACGATTGCTCCGATCCACCGCGCGAGTTTTCCACACGCCCGGCGGATTTCCCGCCGTCCTCCTCGAATCGCGCCGCGCCGGCACGCACAACGATCGCCAAGAAGATGCATACGCAGCGCGTGGGCGTGCGTATCGCACTACGATTCCCGCAAGCAGACCCCCGCACCCCCGCCCCCCCCCACTGCGGGATGCGCGGATCCCGGCTCCCTCCACCGGAGCCGATCCCAGCCGTCAAACTTCTCTCCCGACACGACTTTCGAGGCCACGACCTGATGACCCACCGCACCAACGGTTCATTCCTCCATCCCCGCCCCAACCAGCGCACGCTGCTGATTCTGGCCGCGTTTGTCCTGCTGGCCGGCACGCTGCCGCTCTCCGGCTGCCAGCGCTGGCGCAACCGCAACAAGCCCATCCCCAAGGCCGAGATCCGCGCCCCGACCGTTACACGCGATATCCCGTCCGCCCTCCGCGGCACCGTGGGCGCCGAGGCACGCATCACCGGCGTGGAGCGCACGCTCGTCTCGGGCATCGGCTTTGTCGTCGGTCTCAGCGGCACCGGCGGGCTGACCATCCCCGAGCAGTACGCGGCCCACCTCGAACGCGAGATGGGCATCAACGGCATCGGGATCAGCAACGACGATCCCAACTCCCCGCTGGCCGGACAATCCCCCAGCGAACTCTTGCGCGATCCCAACACCGCAGCGGTGATCGTCCAAGCGGCCGTCCCCGCCGGAGCCCGCGAGGGTGAGAGCTTCGATGTCTATGTCCGCGCGATCAACGCCACCAGTCTCGAGGGCGGCCAGCTCTGGACCACCGACCTGCGCATCGGCCCGCCCAGCGCGTTCGGCAACCCACAGGCCCGTATCCTGGGCAAAGCCAAGGGGCCCATCTTCATCAACCCCTTCGCCGAGCCCGGGGGCCAGTTCGACGGCATCACCCGCGATGTCGGACGCGTCCTCGACGGCGGGGGCGTTACCTTCCCCACCCGCATCGAGATCATCCTCGACAACCCCTCCCACCAGCGCGCCCGGCAGATCGTCA
>JBBDKK010000027.1:0-7202 GCA_040879395.1 Phycisphaerales bacterium | reverse complement strand
TGTGCCGGACTCCTACATCAGCTTGATCGCCTGGTCTACATTGTCCTTGAGCGGCACAACGCTGCCGCGCCTCCAGGCCCCGTCGCAGGTGATGATCATCTTTGAGTCCGCATCCAGGACCCGGTCCACGATCGCCTGGGCCGAGAAGCCGCCGAAAATCACGCTATGGGGCGCGCCGATGCGAGCGCAAGCGAGCATCGCGATCGCCAGCTCCGGCACCATGCCCATATAAATAGTAACGACATCGCCCTTGCCGATGCCCTTACCCTTGAGCACATTGGCCAGCTTGCTGACCTCGGTCTGGAGTTCTTTGTACGAGATCCGCCGCACATCGGTTGGTTTGCCCGAGTCGTCCGTCGGCTCGCCCTCCCAGATGATCGCGGTGGCGTCCCCGTGCCCGCTCTCGACCTGGCGGTCGACGCAGTTGTAGCAGACATTGGTCTTGGCCCCCACGAACCACCTGGCGTCCGGGGCCTTCCATTCAAGCACCCTGTCCCACGGCTTGAACCAGTGCAGTTCCTTTGCAACCTCGCCCCAGAAACCCTCCGGGTCGCTGATGGACCGATCGTAAATTTTCTTGTAGCCATCGAACGAATCAATGAGCCACCGGGTCGCCCCGACATCGCCGGCTTTGGGCGGCTGGAAGACACGGTTCTCGTGGAGGGTTGATTCGATGCCTTGCGAATGGCCAGATGATGTCATGGGACGGCTCCTGTATACCGAACAGATCTCAACTCAGGATCCATTCTACACGGATCGCTCCCGCACACAACCCCGGTGCCCGGCCGCGGGAACTCAATGCCCCCACGGAGCCGGCGGCTCATCCACGGGCCGCGTGAGGTCGAACTACACGCGGAACCGCCGATCGGTCCCCTCCCGGCGCAACGCGTAGGCGAACGACTCGCCGGGGACGATCTCCACCGTCCACACATTGGCCGCCGCCGCGGGGATCAACCCGGCCGTATAGACATCCGCATGGAACTCCTGCCGCGTGGCCGTGCCGGGCCCCAGCGTGTCCCCGCCGTACTGGGTGATGTCGTCTTCCGTGCCGTCCTCGTGGCGGTGGTCGTGCTTGAGCCGCAGACCGTCGGCTTCCCGGGTGAAGACCCATGTCCGCGAGCGGTTGTCGTCGATGTGGAACGGCACCAGTATCCGGTCCGGGCCGCATTCGCGCACATGCATCACCATCCGCCCCTGGAAATCCGGGCTCGGCGAGCTGTCCTCGACCACACGCCCCTCGAACGCCTGCCCACAGTGCATCGCCAGCGCATCCCAGAATCGCTCCTGGGCCTGAGCCGGCCCCGCTTCCCGCGGATCGGCCGTTGTGCATCCGCCAGAAATGCCGATGGTCAATATGACCGCTACGGCGAGTGCGATCGGGCCGGCCATGAACTGAGAAGAGTTGTGCATCTGGAATCCTCCGTGTGAGAATAGCCCATTTTAACATATCCTGTGGGACGGGGTTCCGGCCGCGAAATACCCCATATCGACCCCGTATCAACACGGTATCCGCTGATTCTCAGATTCACCTTGATACAGATGCCCCCCCGGGTTAGGGTGCCCGAGCGGAGTCACTGGCCGCAGCAGTGGGTGTACCCGGCTTGATGGTCGGCCGCCTTGCGATTACGCACCGTGGATGAAGTGCGAAACCAAGTTGATTGAATGAGGAGCGTCGGATGCGTTACAGCGGCAGAATGAAAAGCACATTGATCGGTATCTTCACCCTCGCTGGCCTCGCCACCGGCGCGGTTGCGCAGGACTGCGATCCCGGCGAAATTCTGGGGGCGAGCGTGGATATTCCCACGGGGATCGAGCCCGCATCGATCGCCGTCGGTGATCTCGACGGCGACGTCATCATGGATCTTGTGACGGGTAACATATGGTCCAACTCGATCAGCGTGCTCTTCGGCGACGGTGCGGGAGGATTCGACGGCCGCGTGGATTACAGGACCGGACAGCTCCCGCGCGATGTCGCCATCGGCGATTTCGATGGTGACGGCTCCGCGGACATTGTCTCCACTGCCGCGTCCTCGACCTTCGTGAGCGTGTTCTTTAATAGCGGCGACGGCACCTTTGCGGCACCCGCCGAGCTGCCGACCGGGGCGGATTCTCGGTTCGTCCTGACGGCGGATCTCGATGCCGACGGGAACGACGACATACTCGTTGCCGATTCGAACGGCATGAGCGTGCTGATGAGCAACGGTGACGGAACCTTCCAGGACGGCGTCGCGCTGAGCGTCGGCGGCCTTGTCTGGTCCTTCGCGGTCGATGACTTCAATGGGGATGAGACGCTCGATCTCGCGGTGGCCAACAACAGCGACGACACGATACACCTGCTCCTGGGGAACGGGGACGGAACCTTCGTCCCCGCGGCTTCTGATCTGCCGACCGGTCCGAGCCCCCGATCCGTTGCCTCCGCCGATGTCAACAACGATGGCATCGCGGATCTGGCTGTTGCGAACTGGGACGGCGATTCCGTGAGCGTTTTCATCGGCACCGGGGGCGGCGTGTTCGCGCCCCGTGAGGACTACTCGACCGGCGAACGACCGATATTTGTGGCCATCGAGGACCTCACCGGCGACGGGCGCCCGGACCTGCTCGTGGCCAATCTCGGCGCCGATTCGGTGACCGTTCAGCCCGGGAGTGCGTCGGGGTTCTTCGGCCCGCGTCAGGACCTCCCGCTCGGCTGGCGTTCCGTTGTCTTCGGTGCGGGCGACTTCAACGGCAACGGGAACATAGACCTTGCTATTCCCAGTCTCGATGGCAACTTTGTCAGCGTATTCACGGGCTGCGGAGACGGCCTCCCGCCCAGCATCGAGGCACAGCCGGTCTCGGCCGTCCGGGATGCGGGCGAATCGATGCAGTTTTCCGTGCACGCATCGGGCTCGGCGCCGCTGAGCTACCAGTGGTACCGCGACGGTGAGCCGCTCGACGACACCGGCAACATCTCCGGAGCGGGGACCGACTCGCTCTCGGTCACCGGCGCGGGGATCGAGGACGCGGGCGTGTACGATGTCGTTGTCAGCAACGATGCGGGCGACATCGCCAGCGATCCCGCCGTGCTGGGCGTGCGCATCACATGCCGGGCCGATCTGAATAACGACGGCGCTGTCAACTTCTTCGATATCTCCGCCTACTTACAGCTCTTCAACGCCGGCTGCCCGTGACCACACGACAAGGCGGCCCCGTTCAGCATCATCCGGTCAGTGCGCGCTGGTCACGCGCAGCACTTCCTGCACGCTGGTCATGCCCGAGCTGGCCTTGTTGATCCCGTCCTGGCGCAGCGAGTTCATGCCCCGCTCAAGACAGGTCCGCCGGAACTCGGACACATTGGGATTGCGGGCGATGATGTCCCGCAGCGAGTCGTCGATCGCCAGCATCTCGTAGATGCCCACCCGCCCGGAATAGCCCGTGTTACGGCATTTCTCGCAGCCGTCGCCGCCCCACATCTCCTTGACCGGCAGCCCCTGCATCTCCAGGAACTCGCTCATCTCTTCGCTTGGTGTGACCATCTTCTTGCAGTGCTGACACAAACGCCGCAGCAGTCGCTGGGCCAGCACGCCGTTGAGCGCGGCGCCCACGAGGAACGGCTCAAGCCCGATGTTCACCAGCCGCGTCACAGAGCTGGGCGCATCGTTGGTGTGCAGTGTCGAGAGCACGAGGTGACCCGTCAACGCGGCCTGCACCGCCGTGTGGGCGGTCTCGTGGTCGCGGATTTCGCCCAGCATGATCACATCGGGGTCCTGTCGCAGCAGGGCCTTGAGCGCCTTGGCGAAGCTCATCCCGATCTTCTCGTGCGTCTGGGTCTGGGTGATCCCTTCCAGGTGATATTCGATCGGGTCCTCGACCGTCGACACATTGAGCTTGCTCTTGTCGATCTGCCGCAGCGATGAATACAGCGTCGTCGTCTTACCCGATCCGGTCGGGCCGGTGACCAACAGAATCCCGTGGGGCTGGTTGATCTGGCTCTTCCAGATCGACAGCGTGTGCTCATCGAATCCCAGGTCCTCGAGCTGCACATTGATCGACTTTGTATCGAGGATACGCATCACGATCTTCTCGCCGTAGCCCGTGGGCAGCGACGACACACGCAGGTCGAGCTTTCGTCCGCCCACCACGCATCGGATGCGCCCGTCCTGGGGAACGCGCCGCTCGGCGATGTCCAGATCCGCCATGATCTTCAGGCGCGAGGTGATCGCCGCGGCCATCTGCGGCGGCGGATTCATCGCCTCGAACAGCACGCCGTCCACACGCAGGCGGACCTTGATCTTCTTCTCGCCCGGCTCGATGTGGATATCCGATGCGCCCTCTTTGACCGCGTTCTGGATGATGTAGTTCACATAGCGGATGACCGGCGACTCGCCCGCCTGGGCCTCCAGGTCCACGGCCTCGGTCTGCTGCCGGGTCGTGACCTCGACATCCGACTCGTCGACATCGGCCAGGATTTCCGAGAGGTCCATGTCGCCGCTGGAATCCCCGCCCACGATCTCCAGAGCCGCTCGCACATCGCTCGGTGTAATCAACACCACCTTGATGCCCGATGCCCGAAGACGCGAACGGATCTCGTCGATCACGAACACATCGCTGGGGCTCAGCGCCCCCACCACCACGCGGCTGCCCTCGGTCCGCAGCGGCAGCACCGTGTGGGCATGACAGAACTCCAGACCCAGGCGCTGCATGAGCTTGCCGTCGAAACCGCCGTCGAGACCGGACTCAAGGTCCACCCGCTCGAACGGCACGCCCGCGCTGGCGGCCACCACCCGCAGAACCGACTCCTCGTCGGCCCCCTGTTCGAGCAGCACATCGATAATCGCCCGCCCCGGGGTCTGTTTGATGATGTTCTGGGCGTTGCTCAGCTGCTCGCGGGTAACTGCCCCCTTGACAACGAGCTGTTCAGTCAGTTCGCCGCTCTGCGCGTCCCCGGCCGCGGACCCGTCGTCCTCCTCGTCCTGGGGGCGATAAACCTCCAGCATCGCGTTGCCCACATCGGGCGCGCGGGCCGCGGCCCTGTTCTGGAGCACCGCCGGGTCCTCGTCCACGCTTGGGCTCTCATCGTCGCCGTAGCGGCGCTGGCCCGAGGGCATCGACGGCAGCGGAGAGAACGATCCCGGCCGCCGGTCCAGCGTGTGCCGGCCCTGGTTCTCGGGCATCGGGCGGGGACGGCGCACGACACGCTTGGGGGCTTCCTTGTCGTCGCCCCCGACCCCCAGCTCGCTCAGAATGTCATCGATATTGGCCATCGCGTCCTTGCTTGTCGCCTCAGTCGTCCAGGCGGATCGTTTCCTGCCCGAGCGCCAGCTCGAACCGCATACCGTCTCCATCGATCACCACGCTGCGCCCCGTGATCTCCACGACCGTGAAGAACTCACCGAGGGGCATCCCCGCGCGGACCGCCTGGCCCGAGACCCGCGCCGCCGGACGCGATCCGCCCACGATGCCCTGGAGCTTGAACCGCATCGCCTCGCCGATCACCAGATCACGCCGCCGCTCACGCTCGAGCGCGGCTTCACGCTCACGCTGCAGCGCCAGCCGCTCTTCTTCGGACATCCCCGGGTCGGCACGCACGACCTCCTCGGTCATGGCGCTGGGACGCGAGAAGGGAGATTCGACGAAGTCGTCGTGGTCCGCCAGCTGCACCGCGATCGTGGATTTGTCCAGGTTGCGCATCACCGTGGCGAAGCGGCCGCTGAAGTCCGCGGAATCCATCTCCGAGGCGTACTCGATCGACACCGCCTTCTCGTCGAGCCCGGCCCGCATGCCGATGTACCGCATGGCGTAGATCACGCCCGCGCCCACCGCCACAACGCACAGGGCGACCAGCAACTGGGTGTTGAACCGCGACTCGGGAGCCGAGGAGGCGATCGCAGAAACCGGGGCCTGCTTGAGCGAGGGAATCCCAGTTGAATCCGTTTCGTTCAGGTTCAGGAAGATGTTGCTGGGGGCCTCACCGCCCTGGGAATCGATGTTGGTGGGATCGTTCATGATGCTTCTCCCTCACCGGTCTGGAAGTAAATGCTCAGGGTAAACTCGGCCTCGATCTCGAGCCCGTCCTTGGTGGAGTCCTTGACCACCATGTCCACGATCCGCGTGATCCGCGGCAGGCGCTCGACGGCCAGAAGGAACTCGTAGTACCCCTCGAACGACCCACCCGTGCTCATCTCCAGCGGCTGCTCGCGGAAACGCGCCGCGGCCACCGGCTTGCTGCTCTTGAGCGTCGGCGGCGTCAGCCCCGATTCCACCGCCAATGCCGACACCTGCCGGACGATCATCTCGATCTCCTTGTCCGAGGGCAGCAGCGCCTCCATCTCGTCGATCCGCAGGCGGATCGATTCGTTGGCGTCCTTGAGATCCTCGTTGCGGGCCGTCTCGGCGCGCAGCGAGGCCAACATCTCACGCTTGTGGACGATCTCGCCCCGGGCACGCTCGATATTGGCGCTCTGGGGCTTGAAGATAACGAAATAGCTGGCAATCGGCACCATCAGCACCGCCAGAAATAGCACAAGCTCGCGTGTTGAAAATCGCATCATGAGGCTCCTCTGGGCTTACTCGGTGTCCGATTTCACACCGGCCACGCCGAAGTCGACACGCCCGATCTCGAACTCCTCGGTCCCGTCCACCAGCCGCGCATCCGCCTGCTCCAGCAGCGTCATCGTCAGCTTGAACTTACGGTACTTCTCCTTGTCGATGATCGTCTCATCGATCAGCGGCAGCTCGACATCCCCAAAGAGCGGGGAGGCCTTGATCGCCGCCAGAAAATCGGCGACATTGTCGTTCTCCCGGGCGATCCCCTCCACCGTCATCGTGAACCGGAACCGCGGCGGCAGCACCTTGGGCTTGACCGCCTCGCCCTCATCATCCTTGCCTTTGCCGATGTTCTTGCCCTTGATCGTGCGGGTTTTAGCGCTCGCCTTGGGGTCCGGCGTTTCAACCACCGGTTTGATCCGTTCACCCTCCAGGTTCACCATCGTCAGGGTGAGCCCATCGGGGATCGAACGCACGATCTCGCCCATAAGCACCGAACGCGGCACCCGATCCTTGAGAGCCGTGACCACCTCGGCCCGCTCCACCAGATCGATCCGCTGGGCCTCAAGGGCCTCGAGCTGCTCGATCTTGGCCGCCTCATCCTCGAAGGCCGCCGCGACCTGCTTCTGCTCATCGTGCACCCGGCTCCAACGCTGATGGTTGACCACAAAGGCCCCCAC
>JBBDKK010000026.1:0-7226 GCA_040879395.1 Phycisphaerales bacterium | reverse complement strand
CCTGTCAAGCCCAAAGAACTCATCGATATCGACCAAGAGAAGCAGCAGCACAACGAAGCGATCAACAGCATGAAAAAAGCCGCATAAAAGAGGAAGTTTGCCGCTGCATTTGGAATGTACTTTAGATATACTCCGGGTGTCCCGGGCAAGGATCGCCCGAGACGACAATCAGCACAACTCCCGGAGTGGGATTCATGATATCGGACGGCAAGCGCACTGACACGGCGCGCCCGCTCGACTTGGGTGATTCGTTCCACACACTCCGGGGCTCACCAAGCCCGCCCCGGGCGTGTCAAGGGTCAAGGAGCCGACCAATGACTGCGATGAGATCAAAGTTTTCTTCGCGCAACTCTGCGCAACACGCCACATCCAGCAATCTGCCCACCAGGTTCGATGATGTCCCCATGCCCGAGCTGTGGGGGATCTACCACGAAAACCCGTCGGAAGAACTCCGCAACTTCTTCATGGAGAAGTTCCTCCATGTGGTCCGCTACAACGCAGACCGTATATACCAGCGTCTGCCCGACGAGGTCGACCTCGAAGACCTGATGTCCGCGGGCCTCTTCGGCCTCCTGGACGCGATCAACGCCTACGACCTCGACCGCGGCGTCAAGTTCGAGACATACTGCGCCCCCCGCATCCGCGGTGCAATCCTCGATGAACTCCGCTCGATGGACTGGGTCCCCCGTCTGGTGCGCCATCGCACCTCCAAGGTCGAAGCCGCCCGCCAGCAGTTCCAGATGGAGGTCGGACGCAAACCCACCGACCAGGAAGTCGCCAAGCGCCTCGAAATCGATAAAAACGAGTTCGTCAAGTACAAGCGCGATTCCTCCGCCGTCGCCGTCACCAGCATCACCCGCAAGTGCTACCAGTCCGAGGGCTCACGCGAACTGCGGGAGATCGATGTCATCAAGGACGACCACCAGGACAGCCCGGTCAAGCTCATCCAGCGACAGGACCTCAAGGAACTGATGACCAAGGGCCTGACCCGCGCCGAACGACTCATCATCGTCCTCTACTACTACGAGGGCATGACCATGAAGGAAATCGGCACCACCCTGGACCTCTCCGAGTCACGCGTCTCGCAGATGCACTCCTCCATCCTGGCCCGCCTCAAGGCCCAGATGCAGCACCGCATGCGTGAACTCGAGCCCATGGGCTCGTAACCCGCCATCGCAATGGTTTCTCCTGAGCCGGCCCCGTCGTTGGGGCCGGTTTTTTCGTGCCCGCCACCCCACGGGCTTGAACCCCCCGGTTCCCGGGCCTTGACTCACCCGTGACCAACGACGCCTACATCGCGATCGGCTCGAACCTCGGCGACCGCGCAGAACATATCCGCGCCGGCCTGCACGCCATCGCCGCGCTTGAAAAGACCTCAATTATCGCCGTCTCCACCGTGATCGAGACCGACCCCATCGGCCCCGCCGGTCAGGATCCATACCTCAACGCCGCCGCGCATGTCCGCACCGGCCTGAATCCCCGCGCCCTCCTCGATGCCGTGCTGGCGATCGAATCCACCCGCGGCCGCGTCCGCACCCAGGAAGAACGGTGGGGGCCGCGGACACTGGACCTGGACATCCTGCTCTACGACAACCTGATCCTCGACGAGGACGGCCTTTGTATCCCCCATCCCCGCCTCCACCAGCGGCCCTTCGTCTTGATCCCCCTGGCCGAGATCGCCCCGGACCTTCTGCTGCCGATCCATAAGAAAACACCCCGGGCGTTGCTCGGGGTGCTCGAATCACATTCTTGATTGGCCGGCCGCTCAGCCCGCCTCGGCCCGCGGGTGGGCGTCCTTGTAGGCCTCCTCGACCCGCGAGGTCGAGAGGTGCGTGTACACCTGGGTGGTCGAGAGCGACTGGTGGCCCAGCAGTTCCTGCACGCTCCGCAGATCGGCCCCGTTGTCCAGCAGGTGCGTGGCGAACGAATGACGCAGCGTGTGGGGGGAGATGCTCGGATCGAGCCCCACAGCCCGCAGATACTTATCCAGCTTGCGACGCACAGACCGCGATGAGAGCCGCTTGCCGTGCTTGTTGAGGAACAGCGGCAGGGGATTCTCGGCGGTCCCGCGTGCGGCCCAGATCGCGGAGAACTTGCTGTCGTTGCTCATCAGCTCGATGTACCGGCGGATCGCGCCCAAAGCGTGCGATCCCAGCGGCACGATGCGTTCCTTGCGGCCCTTGCCGCGGACATGCATCGCCTCGTTCTCGAAATCCAGATCGTCATGGTCCAGCCCGACCAACTCCGAGACGCGGATGCCGGTCGAGTACAGTGTCTCGAGCATCGCCCGGTCGCGCCGTCCCAAGACATCCTTGTCGTTGGGGGCCGCCAGGAGTCGTTCGATCTGCTCGATCGTGATCGCCTTGGGCAGCCGCTTGGACTGGCGTGGCGTGCGGATCAGGGTCATCGGGTTGGCCGTCGTGTAGCCGCTGCGGTTGCCCCACTTGTAGAACGAGCGGAGCGTGGCGATTTTGCGGGCCATCGTCGCAGGCGAATAGCTCTGCTCACCAAGGAAGCCCAGGAAGCCGCGGATCGTGTCCGCATCGGCCTCGCAGATGATGTTGGTGACGGTCGGACGGTCGATCTTGCCGGCGATGTCCGATCCGGGGTTCTTGCGTGAGTTCATGGCGTGCTGCTCGGCGCTCTGGTCGAGCGTGATGCCGGTGTCGCCGCAGATGTACTCGATGAACTGGCGGAGGTCCGCGCCGTAGCAGCGGGCGGTGTACGGCGAGAAGTGCCGCTCATCGGTAAGATATCGGGCGAACTGTTCTGTCAATGGAATCGTCGTCATGCGTGAACTCCGTGCGATCCGCGAGGCAGCAGGGGTGAATGTGATTCGTAAACGGGATGTCAATCGTGCTATCGGTCGTTCGATGGGCCCGCTGAAGGTGTATCGAGTTGATGGTGGATAACAATTTCCGCAGCGATCAGCTCGGCGTCGGCCCAGCTCAGGCCCGTGCCCGCCTCGTCGGCGATTTCCGCCATTCTTTCGAGCAAATCGCCCGTCTCGCCCGGTGCGCAGGCGAAGCGCCAGAAGTGGGGCGGACGCCTCAGCGTCACGCACACCATTTCATCGGCGCGGTTATCGGTCGTGGCCGGCGGGACGGGGTTTGCGCGTGGTTGCGGCGGGCCGCCCTGCTGGTCGTAGTTCGGGTTGGGTTCGAGCGGCTGATGATCCACCTGGTACACTCCGTGCCTGCACGGAGCGCCGGTGGCGTCCGTCTAGCGGTCCGGGCCCCGGGGACCGCGTTGTTCGCGGGCCAGCCGGAGCCATTCCTCGTCAATCAGCCGCCCGATCGTGTGATGGGCAGCGAACTGCGTGTACAGATCCATGCTCGCAAGATACACCCGCCAACCCAGCGCACTGCCGTGGTTGCTCCGCCCCTCGGCGAACGCTTTGACGGCGAACTGCACATCGTGATTTCGGGCGTTGAGGTGCTCGGAAACCACCGAGATGGGCTCGCCGGCGAAGGAGAGCCCGTCGAAGGTCCCAAAGTCGGTAAAGGACATCGTCAGTGCCCGCGTGTCAAGGCGTCCGGCGTCCGGGTTATTCATCGCACCCGGCCTGGCATACAGCGCCAGGGCAAGGCCGAACACCGGCGGGTTGTAGGGGTCATAGGCCGTCACCGATCCCGCCAGCACCGCATCGGCACCGAGGTATTCGGCGATCTTGCTCGCATCGGCCGACGAGCGGATCCCGTCGGTGAGGCCCAGCGCCCGCACCGCCTCCAGCGTCCGGTTCAGCGGGAGGCACCGCACGCCCCGGATCCCCTGGGCCGCGGCGACGACCGCATCGCCGATCGCCATCTCGCTCGCTAGCGAGGTGCCCGACTCGTTCATCGGAGGAATCACCGCCCAGAGCACATCACCGCCGGCCGTGTCGTACGGCGAGACGATGACGCCGGGCGGGTAAAGCTGATCGCGGGCCGAGGCCGACGCGCAACCCCCCGTGAGGAGCAGCGCGCAAACCCATAGCGTTGCGATCAGCGTGCCAAGCATGGTCTGTGCACTTGTCATGGCGTCCTGCCGATGCTGAGACGGGCATCCGTTCCCGTCCGATCCGTCGTTCCCCGGCTCATGCCGGGCTCAAATCGCCCAACGCGACGCTCGTCGCGCTGGGCGGTGGTGGGTTTATTCCTCGTCCCCGTCGGTGGGGGCGTTGGCGAACGAGTCGCCGATATCGGGCATCATCACGCTGGCCGCGCGGATCGCCGGTGATAACTCCATCGACCAAAGGTGGTCCTGGCCATCCATATTGGAAACGAAGTAGATCTCGTTGTCCCGGCCCCAGACGGGCATCAGGTCGATCGAATCGCCGTTGGTGAGCTTGACCTTGCCTGTGCCCGCCGTCGAGACCATCCAGATCGTGGAGGAATCCGGGCGAGCGTCCTGGCCCGAGGCCCAGGACTGGGAGTTGGGCACCGCTGCGAAGGTGATGAACTTGCCATCGGGCGACCACGCGGGGTTGATCAGGGCGTGGTTGGCGCCGGTGGCGATCTCTGTTTCGCGACCGGCGGTCCCCGGACGCGGGTTGTAGTCCAATGTCCAGATCGAGAACGCCCGGTCGCCCCGCTCACGCGAACGCTGGAAGAGGATCTGGTCCGCCCCCGCGATCCCCGTGCCCTGCGTGGGGCACCATTCGGGGAAAAGACCGAAGCCGATGAACTGTGGCCCCTTGTCGGCCAGCACATCCTTCACCCAGATCTCCCAGCGTCCCGACTGCTGCCCGAGGCGGCAGAAGGCGACCTGCGTCCCATCGGGCGACCAGGTCGGGTGCAGGTCGTTGGCGGATTCGGCGGTGAGCTGCACCACCTTGCCGCCCTCGAATGGCATGATGTACAGGTCCCAGGTGCCCGCCCGGTCGGACGCGAAGGCGATGAACCGCCCGTCGGGCGAGATCGAGGGCATCACATCCTGGGCCGGGTCGTCCGTCAGGCGGGTGACCACCGAGCCGCTGACCGATTTGATATACAGGTCGGCGGTGGGGCGGTGCTGGGTGGAAGCGAAGATCAGGTGCTGACCGTCGGGCGAAACGATCGGGTCGAAGTCCGATCCCGAGTACGACCGTGTCACCTGGCGGACATTGATCGTCGCCCGCATGGCGTCGCCGTTGGTCTCCGAGGGCAGTTCCACACCCATCGCGTTGGCGTAGACGAACGCGCTGATGTCGCCCGACCGCAGAGCCGCGGGTGATTCGGTGTCGCTCGTGAAGTAGGGCTCACGCTCCACGGGCTCGGGCGCATCGGCCGTTCCCAGCCGCAGGCTATCTGTGGTTTCTGAGGACGATTTGATCGGTGCCGGCTGGTTGACGGTCGAGGGCGTCTCCGTGGACGCGATCCGCGGATAGGCATCACCGGTGCCGGTCTCATCGCCCGTCACCGCCGGTGTGAACGATCCCGGCCCCGTTCCCGATCCGCTCTCCGCGGCCATCGCGTCGATCGTCGCGCTGCCGTTGCTTCGAAGCGCGCCGCGACGGGGGGCGACCCAGCCGTCGCTCTCCGCGCCGTCATGTGCGGCGAGGTAGCTGCTGGTGCGGGCGGGCATCTGGTTGGCCCGGGCCGCCTGCTGGGACTGGACCTGCGATTGCTTGTTTTTGTCCCAGAAACCGGCCCGCTTGGCGCCGCAGGCGGGCAGCGCGGCCAGCGTGCCGGCGAGTGCGAGCATGAGAACGGGTGTGGTGGGGAGACGGTTGGATCGTGTATTCATGGTGGTGAGCCTCTGTATTGGCGGTTGGGTGAGCATGGAGTGCACCCCGCTTGCTCGGGATCAGCAAGATCCCAGAGCATCCCCGTGCGATGCACGCGCGGGGTGATGGTCCATGGTCGCCGGGCTCCGCCCGATCGAGCCGTTCTCGTTTTCCCCGTCGATCGCCCTTCTTGGGCCGGAAACCGGGGCTCAGGGGTCGTGCGTGCCGATCTCCGATCCGCGCCGATGCACCGCCCGTACCCGTCCCTTATCGGACGGGCTCCCCCCCCGGCTTGAAGCGGGATAACCGCGCCGGGACCAATTTCTCGGTCGGGCGCAACCCGCGACGCCCAAAAAAGAGCCGGGCGGACCCCACCACAGGCCCGCCCGACAAGGAGTAGGAACTTTCGTGCGCTCGATTACGCCGTGCGGCGACGAGACATGATCGCCGGCGCATCGCCCGGACGGTCCCAGCGGGCGTTGCCGCCACGCGGCTGCTGGGAACTCAGCAGGTGATCAAGATAGGTATCGAGCGATTTCTGCTCGAACTGGGCCAGATACTCGACCGTCGCCGAGCGGTTGATCGAGATGATCTGATCGACCACCTGCTCGCGTGAGAGCGGGGCCCGGGGTGCCGGTGCGAGGTCCGCGCCGCCGGGGATGCTGTTGCGTGTCCATGAAAACAGATCTGACATGGTGATTCTCCATACACTCGGGTTCGGCCAAGCGGCCGCGTCCCCCTGCGTGTGCCCGCTCGATATCGGGAGCCCGGTCCGGATCGAGCAAGCGGATAACCGCTTCGGACCATGCCGGGGCGCGGAATTGTCCCGGACGGGCGCAGCTTTCGCCTGTGCCGCCGGAACCTGCTAAGGTCATTTGATGAGACTGATCGCGGAAAACCATGACCACGAATCCCCGGCCCTGCGCCGTTTCCGCGCAGCGGGCACCGGCGACCTCTACGCGACGGAACTCGATCTCAGCGTGTCCGACGATCCCGCCCGCTGGGGAGAGGCGATCGGTGATTCGCCGCGGATCATCCTCCGCTGCGCCTCTTTCGCGGCGATCGACACCCCCGGCGATTCCCCCGGCGATCTTTCCGGCGACCAAGCCGCGGCGTGGCTGGAGAGTTGGAGCGAATCGGGATGGGCGGCCTTCTCCCAGCGCGTGGCACGGGCCCGGCAGGCGGCCGATGACCGCGGGGTGGAACTGCTCATCCGGCCCGGGGCGGGGGGGATGCTCTCCGATGGGGTCTGCACGCTCTCCTGGTTCGCCCGCTCGGCGGGGGCCGCCCCGCGCCTGATGCTCGATCCCGTGGGATGGATCACCCCGTCGATGGTCCGCGACCTCGATGATCACCTCCTGCGCATCGCCGAACGCTCGCATCAACTCATCGACGCCGGGGCGGTGGAGTGCGTGCTCCTGCGATCGGCGGGCGCCGTGACAGGCCCCGGATCCTCGCTCGATCCCCGCCCGCTGCACGATCAGGCCGGCGCCGACCGCCTGGACCCGGGGCTGATTCTGCGGCGTCTGGCCCCGCTGAC
>JBBDKK010000025.1:0-7359 GCA_040879395.1 Phycisphaerales bacterium | reverse complement strand
CGCCAGGCATGACCACCAACGGAGCGACACATGGCAACGGTCACGACACACACCCGATTCGGGATCAGCGGCGGAAAAATCGCCGACCGATACCAACGCATCCGTTCGACGACGCTGCGGATCTGCGATCGGCTCAGCGCCGAGGACATGGTCGTGCAGGCGTGCACCGAGACGAGCCCGACCAAATGGCACCTCGCCCATACGACATGGTTCTTCGAGACTTTCATCCTCGAGGCGTACGAGCACGATTTCACGCCGTACAACGATGCCTTCCGCGTGCTTTTCAACAGTTATTACCAGCAGGTGGGCGACCGGCACCCGCGCCACCAGCGGGGGATGCTCACGCGGCCGGGGCTTGGCGAGGTGCTGGCGTACCGCGATACGACCGACGAGCGCATCGCCGTGTTGCTGGACAATGCCGATCCGCAGACGCTTGCCCGGATCGCACCCCTGATTGAGTTGGGGCTCAACCACGAGCAACAGCATCAGGAACTGATCCTGATGGACATCAAGCGGTTGCTGCATCTGAATCCGCTGCAGCCGGCCTACACGATGGGTCCGCCCCCATCGCGGGATCGGCTCAGCCGAACGGATGGTGGCGGCCGCAATCACTCGCCATGGCAGCGTATCGATGGCGGTCTTGTGGAAATTGGCGATATCGGCGACCGTGGATTCACCTACGACAACGAGGGGCCGCGGCACCGCCGATATATCAATCCCTTCGAGCTGGCCACACGCCTGGTCACCAACGCCGAGTATGCCCGGTTCATCGAAGCGGGCGGCTACCGGGAGCCGAATCACTGGCTCGAGCCCGGGTGGGCCAAGGTCTGTGAGGAGGGCTGGCGGTGCCCGCTGTACTGGCGGCGCGACAGCGATGGGGAATGGACCGAGTTTACGCTCCATGGGCGTCGGGCCCTGAACCCGGACGCCCCGGCGGTGCATCTGAGTTTCTTTGAGGCCGATGCCTACGCCAAGTGGCGCGGGGCCCGGCTGCCCACCGAGGCCGAATGGGAAGCCGCGGCGATGCCTCGCTGGGAGGAGGCCAGCGCCGAGGGCAACTTTCTCGACAACGGGCTGCTGACCACCCGCGCGGCCGAGGGCCACCACGCCGCCTGCGACATCGCCCAACTCGGCGGTGACGCCTGGGAATGGACACGCTCGGCCCATGAGCCCTACCCCGGCTATGCCCCGCCGGAGGGGGCCATCGGGGAGTACAACGGCAAGTTCATGTGCGGCTCGTTCGTGCTCCGCGGCGGGTCGTGCGTCACGCCGCGGGACCATGTGCGGCTGACCTATCGCAACTTCTTCTCGCCGGACTCCCGGTGGGCGTTTTCGGGCATCCGGCTCGCCCGTGACACCAAGCCGTCGAGACGCGTCCCCTCTCGAAACGGCTCAACAGCGACCCAGGCCAGCGGGCGAAACCTTCGACCAAAAATCAGCGGGGCCGCCGATGAGCAGACGCTGGCACAGGATGTCGCGGAGGGGTTCGGTGGATCGGGGCATATCAAGGCTATTGCTCCGCGGCACCTCTACGACGCGATCGGTGGGGAACTCTTCGAGGAGATCTGCGAGGTTGATGCCTATTACCTGCCCCGGGTTGAACGGGAGATCATGGGCCGGCTTCCAGGCGAACTCTCTCGGCGTCTGGGAAGATCCGCGACCGTGATCGAGCCCGGGGCGGGAGACGGCAGCAAGGCCGAGCGCCTGCTGGCTGGTCTGGATAGGCCCCGGATGTATGTGCCCATCGAGGTCAACGCCGATGCGCTTGCCCGATGCGGGCATCGGATCGCGGAGCGCTTCCCGCTGATGTGCGTTCAGCCCATCAGGGCCGCGTTCCGCGAGGGCCTCGATTCGCTCTACGGCGTGCCCGCGACCAACCGGCTGCTCTTCTTCCCGGGCTCGTCGATCGGCAACATGCAGCGCGGGGATCGGATCAGGTTGCTCAAGAGCTTCGGCGAGACCATGGGCGAGCAGGGGCATGCGCTGGTGGGGTTCGATCTTGTGAAGGACCCGGCGGTGATGATCCGGGCCTACGACGATCCCGAGGGGGCATCGGCCCGGTTCGGGCTCAACCTCATCGCCCGGCTGAACCGTGAACTGGACGCGGGTTTGGACCCGGATGCCTTCGTGTACGGGGCGGTCTGGGACCGGGGCAACAGCCGCATCGAGATGTACCTGACCTGCACGGCGGAACAGTGGATGAGCGTGATGGGCACCGAGATCGTCATCGGCGAGGGCGAGCGGATCGTCACCGAATATTCGCACAAGTTCACACCCGCGATGATCCACCAGGAAGCGGCTGCTGCGGGGCTGGAAATTGGCGAAACCGAAACATGGTGCGATGAGAACGAGGCGTACGCGGTGTGCCTGCTGACACGGAACTCGCATGCCTGACCGCGGAACGGGCGGCCCCCGATCCGCCGGAACTCACACCCCGTCGCGGCCGAGTTCCTTGCGGAGCAGCTTCACATTTCGGAGATTGGCTTTGAAGGCCACATCGAACAAGATGTCCAGAAGCGGAATGAGGCCGACGAGCCAGTCGATCCCGAGGTTGACGGCCATCTTCGCCAGCACGCGCTTGCGGGCCCCGGCCTGGATGGCCAGCCACACGATGTAGAACCCGATGCCCGCGGTGATGGTGTCGCCGATGCCGGGGATGATGCCCAGCAGACCGTCATACCCGAAGCGGATGTTCGTGCCCGGGATGACGAACTGGGCATCGAGCAGCGTGGCGATGCGATCGGCGCGGGCGAAGATCGCCTCGTGCCGAGGATCGGGTGGGGGTTGGGGTTGGGCGCGATCGGTCGCGGGTTCCATGGAAGATTATAGGACGCCCTGTTTCCGCACCGTTTCCGCACCGAAGCAAATCCCCACGCACGGCGGTATGCCGCTTATCGGTCTTACGGCATTTCGCCGCCACCCGGTCGATGGGTGTCCTGCTGATCCCGGGGCAGGTCGGGGTCGTCGTGTTCGATGCGGTCCTTGAGCTTGTACATCTTCTTCATGTCATTGCTGGCGATCGAAGCGAGCAGATTCAGGAGCAGAATCACCACGGCCAAGGCACTGGCGAGGAAGATGCTCCGAGACCAGAAGCCGGGCGTGCCGTGCTGGGAAGAAAAGCCTGCGGTGCCTGCGAGTAACAGCATCACCAGGCCCATGCACAAGATGCGGAACCGGTAAACCACTATTCACGAGTATAGCGATACCCGGAACCGAGTAAAGATAAATCCCTATTCATCTGCGTTTCTAGCGATTCGCGGCTTTTCTTGCCGGTGTGGTCGTCTCCGCGTTGCCGGGGTAGAGGGTGATGGTGTCGTTGAGCACCATTGAGCCCCAGCCCAGCGAAGCCGCGATCTGTTCGGCCTGGGAGGGCGATACATCCTCTTCGATCACGATCGAGGACACGCCCTCGGCCTGGCATCGCTTGAAGACATGCCGCATCAACTCGACGAGCAGCGGCGCGTGGTGGGCCTCGCTCATGCCGGCCCGGCGGACCTGGGCGTGGGTGGGGAAGATCATCACCCGGAGGATGCACACCACCTCGCCGGCGGATTCGAGCAGCCACATGCCTCCCAGCGGCCAGATACGGGCCGATTCAATGTTGATATCGTCCTGACGCCGGCGGGGGTGGCAGTCTTCATCGCTGAGATAGCAGGATTTGAGACTCACACCCTCTCGCATCAGGTGCTGGTAATCAGACCAATCGGTGTGATGGAACCCTCGGATGGTGCACGGAGCTTCAAGAACCGCTCGCTGGTGACGGGAAGTGAGCTTTGTCATGACGGTTTCTCCCCCCTGTTTCAGGGATTGCAGGAGAATGGCTCCATCGTGTGCAGATGCCCTGCGTGGTTTCAGATGGATATTGGCGACCATGCTACGCAGTTTAACACCGATGCTCCGATAATCACATCACCAATCTCTGGTATACTCGGCCATAAGTGATGGTAAAACCGTGTGTTAAATGACACTCAAAGGGAAGTCAGGCCCTCGCGGATCGCCAGCTTGGTCAGTTCGGCGACGCTGTGGGTCTGGGTCTTCTTCATGATGTTGCGGCGGTGGGTGTCGATGGTGTGCACCGACAGGGAGAGCTGCTTGGCGATCTCGCCGGAGGTCATGCCCTCGGCCAGGAGCTGGAGCACCTGCCGCTCGCGGGCCCCCAGTACGCTGGAGAACTCCTTGGAGCTGTAGGTCGGGTCCTGGCGGGTGGCGGTTTCGATCATGGGGCCGGCGACATCGCTGGAAATGTACTTGCGGCCCTTGGCCACTGCGTGGATGGCGCGGACGATCTCCTCGGAGATCGAGTCCTTGGCGACATAGCCCATCGCCCCGGCCTCGAACATGGCCAGCACGAAGCGTTTGTCCGTGTGCATGGACAGGGCGATGACCTTGACTTTGGGAAAATCCCGGGTGAGTTGGCGGGTGGCGTCGACGCCGTTGAGATTGGGCATGCCGATGTCGATGACAACGATGTCTGGCTTGATCTTTTCGATGAGTTCGATGCCCTCTCGCCCGTCGGAGGCCTCCCCCACCACCTCGATGAGCTGGTCGCGTTCCACGATGGCCCTGATGCCCTCGCGCACCATGGCGTGGTCATCGACCAGCACGACCCGATACACGGCCTGATCTGTTTTAGTCTTCATGTTCTATATCCTCTTCCTCGGTGGGGGTCGGGTCAGGTATTTCGAGCGCGACAAAGCATCCTTTGCCCGGTGTGGATTTGATCTCGACTTTCCCGCCGATGTGGCTGATGCGCTCGCGCATCCCCAGCAGCCCGTACCGCCTGCTGGACGACCGCATGATGCGCTTGGCGTCGAAACCTTTGCCGCTGTCGCGGACCTCGATGCGATACCCGAAATCGCCGGTTGTGAGCAGCACTTCGGCCTTGTTCACCCCGGCGTGGCGGGCGACATTGATCAGCAGCTCACGCACCGCGCGGAACAAGATGAGCTGGGGCTCGGGGGCGATGCCCGCGGGCTCGGCCCGGTGGCGGACGCTCACATCAAGGTTGTAGAGCTGCTTGGTCTGTTCGGCCAGCCAGTCGATGGCGGGGGGGAAACCCAGCTCGTCGAGCACCTGGGGGGTCAGCTGGGACATCACCGAGCGGGTGGTGTCGTTGGCCTTCTGAACGATTTCTTTGAGTTCGCGAATGGTCGGGCTTTGCCTTTCGGGATCGGCCTCAAGAGCACTGAGACGCATGAGGGCGAGATTCAATAACTGGGCGAGGTTGTCGTGCAGCTCGGTGGCCAGGCGGCGCCGCTCGACGGATTCGGCGATGACCATCTCGTAGGTCATGCGGCGGATTTCCTTGAGCCGCTCATCGGCGACCTTGCCGCGGAGGACAACCTCATCCTCGAGCTGTTTCTTGGTTTGTTCGAGGTGCTGCTCGGCATTGACCCGGTCGGTGATATCGAAGTTGACACCGTGCAGAATCGGTTCGCCGTCGTGATTCTCGCTGATCGCGCCCGCGCCGTGGAGCCAGCGGATCTGGCCGGAGGGGAGCGTGATGCGGAAATCCGCCTTGTAATGGGTCCGATCTGCGAAGCTGTTCTCGAGTTTGCGCTTGAGATCCTTTCGGTCCTCGGGATGAACGATCTCCCAGAATCGTTCAAAGGTATAAGACTCTCGATTACGGATGCCCATGAGCGACCGCTGCTTATCGTTTGTTATGATGATGTCGTTGGCCGGGTTATATGCCCATGCGCCGATGCCGGAGGACTCGAGCGCGAACTCGTTACGCTGGAGCGCGCTCTGCAACTCTTGCTGACTGCGGATGATGCGGACGGCCTGGCCGATCTTGTTGGCCATCGAGACCACGAAGTCGACATCCTGTTCTGAGAAACTCTGAGGCGTCTTGCTGTGGACGCCCAGCACGCCCCAGATCCCGCCGTGCACATTGATGGTGCAGCTGATGCCACTGCGCACTTTGTGATCTGTAAGGAACTTGGGGCCGCTGAAGCGTTCTTCGGTCGCCAGGTCCTCGACGACCACCGGCTCGTCGCTCATGATCGTGTAGCCGGCCTGGGAATCGGTGCCGATGTCAATGACCTCCCTGGCGGCGATCACCGGGTCCCAGCCCACGCCCGCGGCGATCTCCATCGGGCCATCGGGGTTGGGCAGGCGCAGGACCTTGGCGAAATCCGCGTTGAGCGTCTGGCGGGCGAGCTTCACCGTGGCTTCAAAGATCTCCTGCAGGTCGTCCTCCTCGATCACCATCTTGCCCAGCTTGGCGAGGGTGGACTGCTGACGGTGGGCGCGGTCGAGGTTGTTAAGGAGGGTCTGGAGGTCGGTGACATCGGTGTAGGTGATGACGACGCCTTCGATGCGGTTGTCGTGGGTGCGGTACGGCAGGATGCGCTGCTGATAGATGCGCCCGTTCTCGGCGGTGATGTGCTTTTCAGACCGGCTGAGCCGGCTGAGGACGCTGCGGGAGTTTTTCTCCAGGTCCGGGTCAACGAACTTGCGTGTGATGTCGCCGACGGGGCGGTTGAGATCGGCGGGCATCATGCGGTAGAGATCGACGATGGTGGGTGTGAACTTCTTGATCCGCAGCTGGGAATCGAGGAAGAGCACGCCCAGGTCGGTGCTCACCAGCAGGTTGTTGATGTCGTTATTGACCGTTTCGACCTCTTCGAGCTTCTCGCGGAGCTGGCCGTTGACCGTGGTCAGCTCCTCGTTGAGCGACTGGAGCTCCTCCTTTGAAGTCTCCAGCTCCTCGTTGGCGGACTGGAGTTCCTCGTTGACCGACATCGATTCCTCGTGGGAGGCCTTGAGTTCCTCGTTGGTCGCCTCCATCTCTTCAAGGCTGCTCTGCAAGTCCTCACGGGTGGACCGCAGCTCCTTCTCAAGCTGATCGACCAGCGAACTATTCTCGTTATTGGTGAACTTCTCGCTGGTCTCGAGACTGATCTCCTCGAAGGTGATGATATAGAGCGTGTGCTCGTGGCGCGAGCTGGTGAAAGGCGTTACGCCGATCCTGGCTTCCAGCGGGCGATCGGGGTTCTGGGCCATTTGGCGGAGGATGATGGGGATCGGTGATTCCCCCTCGCCCGAGCGGATAACCCTGGCGAGCATCGCCCTAATGCGCATCGCGGCGTGGCCCTCGAGCATGCTGTAGAGTTCGTTCGTCGGCTCTCCCTCGGGGATCTTGAGGAAGCGGTGGGCGGTGCTGGAATAGTACAGCACTTCCTGGTGCTCGTTGACCACGACGGCGGCGGGCGCGAGGTGCTCGTTGATCCAACGCTGGACCTGGTTGCCCAGCCCGTCGTCCCCATCGAGGGAGAGCTGCTTGCCGGGTTTCTTCTCCGCTTTCACCGGGGCCACGCGCTGGATGGGCAGGCGGGGGAGTTTCCCCTTCTGCCC
>JBBDKK010000024.1:4010-7361 GCA_040879395.1 Phycisphaerales bacterium | reverse complement strand
GCAACTCGAGGAGCTGGCGGCGCGCATGCAGCAGGCCCAGGCGGACCTGGCCGGGTGGGAGACCTATGTGTTGGAACTGACCAAGGACCCGCGGTTTTTGGAGGTGGCGGCCGAGCGGATGAAGCGCCGGGGCATCGGCGAGTTCGCCGTGCCCGGCGAGCTGGCCAAGGAGATGGAGCAATCGCTGGATGTGGCGGGCGGTATGGCGGGGACCATCGTGATGGAGTACCGCGGTCAGGGCGCCGAGCGCTCGCAGCGTGTGCTCGATACCTTCGCCGTCGCCCTGGCCAGCGCGGCCAACAACGCCCGGGCCCGTCGGGTGGACAGCGCGGTGACGATGATCGAGGAACCGGCCAGCGTTGGCAAGGAGCCGCTGGATAACACGCGGCTCCACACGGCCGGCGGGATCTTCGGCGGCGGGATTGTGCTGACGATGATCCTCGGCGGCGTGCTGTGGCGGAAGCTCAGCGCGGCCAAGGCCCGGTTCGAGAAGGACTCGCGGGTGGAGGTGCTGTTCGAGGAGGACTAGTGGCAGCTTCCCGCGTGAGCCCCTGACTGGTTATTCACGGTTTTCAGAAACCGATGATATAAAAAAGGCCGGCCCGGTTGGGTCGGCCTTTTCTCGTGGTGGGAGTCGCAGCGGTTGCTGCGGTTCAGAGGGTGCTCTCGGTGCTCAGGAGCACCGGGGAGACCGCGGCGGGGTTGCGTTCGTCGCTGAGGGCGGGGTAGATTGCGAGCTTGCGCTCGGTGGAGAGATTGACATTGACATCGAAGTCTTCGAACTCGCCGTTGGGCGTGAAGGTGGCGATCTCGCGGAAGATGTTGCCGTCTTCATCGAGGACGACGAGGCGGAGGGGCTTGTTTTCCTCGGTGGCGAGGTTCTTGACGAAGAGGCGCGCGGTGTTCCAGTCCGGGTTGCTCCAGACGGCGGCGACGGCGGTGGACTGGCCCTGGGCGGAGGTCATCGCCACGCGCTGGGTGTTGGCGTCGAAGATGGTGGATTCGAGGTACTTGGCGCCGATGGTGTCGTAGAGACTGGCGACGAGGGCCCGGCTCTGTGCCTGCTGGTAGGTCTGGCTGATGTTGACCATGATGACGCCCATGGCGATGGAGGCGGCGGCGAAACCCACGGCGACGATCCGCCAGGCGCGGTGGACGCGGGGGCTGGTGGAGAGACGCGGCTGAGATGTGGCGCGGGCCGGTGCGCCGGCATTGGCGGCGGTGCCGTTGGCGTTGATGGTCCCTGCGATGCGGGCCTCGTTCTCTTCTTCGCGCATGGCGGCGCGGACGGCGGCGAGCACGAGCGGGCGGAGTTCATCGCCGGGTTCCATGTCTGGGAAGAGTGATCCGAGGTCGGCCATGCGGCGTGATTCATCGCGCACCTGTTGGCGTACGGGCTCGGGGGCGGCGTCGTAGGCGGCCTGATAGGCCTCCTGCTCTGGGCCGTCGAGCATGCCCAGCGAGTGGAGCATGGTGTTTTCGATGAGTTCTCGGGTGTTCATGACTTGATTTCCTCTTCCGTGCGCTCGCGGAGCCGCACCAGCGCTCGGCTCAAAGCCGATTTTATTGTGCCCAATGGGGTGTCGAGTTCGTCGCTTATCTGGCGCAGTGTCTGCCCGCCGAGATATGCCCTCATGACGACTGTCTTCTGGAGTTCCGGCAGTGTTTCTATTTTTTTGATGAGCGCTTCGAAGTGCTCATCTCTGGCCATGCGGTCGCCGGCGGTGGATTCGATCCAGGCCCCGATCCCGCCGGCGAGCGAATCGTCGAGCATGGCGGTTTTGATCCGGGCGCGTTTGCGGCGGAGTTTGTCCACAAGGTGTCTGCGTGTCAGGAGCATGACCCATGTGACCAGTGCGGCCTTGCGGGGGTCGTAGCGGTCGGCGGTGCGCCAGAGGCGGACGAAGATCTCCTGGACCGCGTCCTCGGCTTCCGAGCGCGTGGGCATGGACTGGTAGGCCATGCGGAAAACCAACGACCCGAAACGGTCGTAGAGTTCGCCGACAGCGGCTTCCTGGTTGGCTGATACGCTCTGCATGAGTTCGTAATCCGCCTTGTCCTGCCCTGAGAGATCGCTCGCCCGCAGGGGCGGGGGTGCGCTGGGGCCGGGTTTTGGAGTTCCCTTTTCGGGATGTTGGTTTTGTTCGTCCATGTTCCACCGGGTTCACGAGTGCGCCCGGGGCCTGTGAACACATCCCACAGACCGCGGTGCTATACGAGTAACCGATCCTGCGGATGCTTGCAAGTGCCGTCTTTGACTTGGTTTTCACAAATTCGCGGCGGTCAGGCAGGAGTTTGTTCGGTATTGGGCCGATATTCACTTAAGGTTTCGTCCCCAATTTTGGGCCGTGGCTTGCGGTCAGGGCCCATTTCCGTTACCCTAGGGGCGCGTCAGGGTGCTGTCCGAGCGGCAGCGAAGTGGGGTACGCATCGGTTTCGGTATTGCTCAGGCAATGTCCGATACCTTTGCGGCAACAGAATCGGGTCACCGTTGGAACACACAACGACGACATCTCGTCAGAACACTGCACGCGCTTTCACCATGATTGACCTCTTGGTATCGCTCGCGGTTATCAGTGTGCTGATCGCGCTGATGTTCCCGGCGATCACGATGGTCCGGGAATCGACCCGGCGGGTGATCTGCGGCTCCAACCTGCGTCAGTTGGGCATGGGTGTGAGCATCTATGCCCAGGACCACAAGGATCGGCTCCCCGGCAGCGTGTTTCTGCCCCCCCAGCACAGCAACGCCGCGAGTTTTCCCGCATACGACCGGATGGACACCGTGTGGCTGAGCCGCGAGGAGTTCCCGGGCATGCGGAACGATCTGTGGGACGGCCTTGGATATCTTTACGGCGAGGAATACATCGCGGCGGCGAACCTTTACTACTGCCCGAGCCATCACGGCGGGTTTACTTTCGAGGAAGCGTCCGACGACTGGGCACAGCTCGACCCGAGAGAAGAGATCATCATCAACTATTTGTACCGTGGAACGGGTCCGCAGGGTGCACGAGTTCTATACAAAATCCCTTCGTCTGCCGCGCTTGTGACCGACACGCTCCGCTCGTACAACGATCTCAACCACGAGGGCGGTTTCAATGTCCTCCAGGCGGGGCTCGCGGTCAACTGGTTCGAGGATATCGGCGGGGAGATCGCACAGGGTATTCTCATGCGGACCGACGATGACAACCCGAACCACTCATCCACGGTCCAGAACGCGTGGGGTCGTCTTGACCAGATGCCCGGCGGGCAGGACTGATCGGTCTTTGTGACCGCCTCGGTCGGATTTCCAACACCAAAGCAAACGAGGACGAGCCCCGCACGGACGGGGCGTTGTGTGTATTCTTGGGTATG
>JBBDKK010000024.1:0-4000 GCA_040879395.1 Phycisphaerales bacterium | reverse complement strand
ACGCATCGGTACGCCGCAGACTCCGCCTGAACCGCGGCTTGCGGCCCATCATCGCCCTGTTGGGCCTGGCGTTGCTGCCCGGCGAGTTGCTGGCGCAGCTGACGCCCGACCGGCTATATAGCGGCGTGGGCCAGCGGGTTGTGGTGACCGTGGAGACGCCCGAGGGCTACAGCGGGGAGCTGACGATCCGGCTGCACGACCCGCGGACGCTGGAGGTGATCAGGTCGGCCACCGCGGCGGCGGGGCGGGCGGACCTGACGAGTCTGTTCCCCGATATCTGGGCGGAGAAGTCGGAGCGGGTGGTGCTGGCGCAGTTGTATCTGGGATCTGAGGCGACGGGATCGCCGCTGGTGATCCAGCCGCTGGTGACGCCCAACACGGCGGTGCTGGTGGATCCGGCGACGATGCGGATTTCCGATGACGACAATGCGCAGTTGGTGTTCGAGGACGACCGCCAATCGACGCGGTTCGCGCAGGGGACGGCGGAGACGGTTGAGCGTGAGACGGTGTTCTCGGGATTGCGGGTGTACGCCGATCAAGAGGTGGTGCTGGAGACGAGCGAGGGCGAGATCGTCCTTCGTCTGCGGCCCGATGCCGCGCCCAACACGGTGTACAACTTCATGCACCTGGTGGAGGGCGGGTTCTACCGGAACATCATTTTCCATCGGATTGTCGCGGCCCTGGCCGACGGGCGTCCGTTCGTGGTGCAGATGGGCGATCCCTCGGGGACGGGGATGGGCGGGCCGGGGTACGCGATCGACCTGGAGAAATCAGACCTGCCCCACGATTTCGGGGTGGTGTCGATGGCGCGGGGGACGGACCCCAACACCAACGGATCGCAGGTGTTCATCTGCCTGTCGCGGGAGGGGACGGCGTTTCTCGACGGGCGGTACACGGCCTTTGCCCAGGCGGTTTCGGGGGCTGAGGTGATCCGCAGGATCGCGGCGGCGCCGGTGGACGGCAACGACCGGCCGCTGGATCCGCCGATGGTGCTGGATGCCAAGCTGCGTCCCGCGCCGCCGGTGTCGGAGCGCACGCCGCCGGTGCGCGGCGAGGATGCGCCGACGGAAGGGCGCGGGGGTGGCTCGGGGCGCTGAGTGGTTGGTTGGTCAGAATCGGAACGAGACGGTGAGGGAGCCGAAGATCGCGGCGTCGATGTCCTGGCTGGCGATCTCGTCGCCGTCGTCGTCGAGGATTTCGAGTTCGCCGCCGAGTGCGGTGCCGATGCGGCCGCGGATTTCGATGGCGGGGCTGGGGGTGTAGACAGCGTATGCGGCGATGGGGATTCGCCGGTGGGTGGCCATGGCCTCGGGCGCCAGGGCGTGGGAGTCGTCGAGGCGGAAGGAGATGGTGTCGTACTCGCCGGTGACGCCGTAGCTGAGGGCGTCGCTGGCCTTGTAGTTGATCTTCAGCCCGGCGCGTTCGGACGAGATGCTCCAGCGCTCGTCGATGTCGTAGCGGATCTGGGGGATGGGGACGATGAGGAGATCGTCGTCGAGGCGGGTCTTGACGAGCACGCCGATGCCGATCTGCAGCTTGTCGCTGAACTTGTGGGAGAAGCCGGCGGTGCCCAGCCAGTCGATGGTCTCGTCGAAGTCCGCGTCCTTCTCGCCGGCGGAGATGACGCCCGCGCCGGCGAACCAGTTGGTGGATTCGTTGATGGCGTCGGTGTAGATGGCGATCAGTGAGAGGGTGTGGATGTCCTCGAAGCCCTGGCCGATGTCGGCGGCGTCTCCGGCGACGGAGGTCGCGGAGGGGGTGATGTCGTAGTCGAGCAGCCCGGCGTCGAAGCCGATGTTGAACACGCCTGCGTTCTCGGTCCGCACGATGGCGTTGATGCCGGCGTGGTACTCGGTGAGCTTGAGTTCGCCGATGTCGTCATCGAAATCAGTGTGGGCGTTGTAGACGCCTTCGAGGTAGACGCTCAGCGAGAGGGAATCGGGGGATTGCTCCTCGGGAGTCTGTTCCGCTGATTCGGCCTGGGGCCGTTCGGTATCGGATTGTTCGGTTTCGGGCGGATCGGATTGGGCGATGGCGGCGGGGGTCAGGGCGGCGAGGAGGAGGACGAGGGCGGGGGCCATGGGCGGTCGGTGCATCGGCGAGTCCTTTCGTGGGGAGCGTGCGCTGGGCCTGATGATACCGGGAGTTCCGGCGCTTTGCCTCGCGGGATCCGTCTGGCTGCGGAGATCGGGCGGTGAAGAAACGGGGAGCAAGCGGGCTCGCCAGCGGGTGGGTTTCGGGCTAGAGTTGGCCCCGACATCGGCCGATATGGCCTGTTCCCGCGGGGGACTAACTCAATTGGTAGAGTGCCAGCTTTGCAAGCTGGAAGTTAGGGGTTCGAGTCCCCTGTCCTCCACTTCCCGTTCCTTTTCCTCGTTCCGCACCTGGTTGTGGCCGGCCGGTTTGTCCCCGGGCGGCGGATGCCGTGATGCGTTGAGCAGGGGGATGCCGCGTTGAGCGATGCCTGTCATGAACAACCGGATAGAGACGATGCCCGCTACGAGATTCTCGCGTTCTATCGGTTCGTGGAGATGGCAGGCTGCGCCGCCTTCGCGCCGGTGCTCAAGGCGGCGATGCTCGAGCGGGATGTGATGGGAACGGTGCTGCTGGCGGATGAGGGGATCAACGGGACGATCTCGGGTCTGCCGGGGGCGGTGGGGGAAGTCATGGAGATCATCCGCGAAAGGCCGGGGCTCGGCGGGCTGGAGTGCAGGGTGAGCCACGCGCCTGGGCATGTGTTCAACCGGGCCAAGGTGAAGGTGAAGCCGTCGCTGATTAATCTGGGCGAGGAGATCGACCCGGCGGCGGGGGCGGGGGTTTATGTGGATCCCGGGGCGTGGAACGGGCTGATCAGCGATCCCGATGTGGTGGTGATCGATACGCGGAATGACTACGAGGTGCACGCGGGGAGTTTTCGGGGGGCCGTGGACCCGGGGATCAAGCGTTTTCGCGACCTGCCGGGGTTCGTGGAGGGCAATCTGGACCCTCGGCGGCACCGGAAGGTGGCGATGTTCTGCACGGGCGGGATCCGGTGCGAGAAATCGACGGCGTGGCTGCTGCAGCGGGGCTTTGAGGAGGTGTACCACCTGCGGGGCGGGATTTTGGGATACCTCGAAGAGGTCCCGGCTGAGGAGAGCTTGTGGGAGGGGGACTGTTATGTGTTCGATGAGCGTGTGGGCGTGGACCACGGGCTGCGGCCCAGCGACCGGGCCAAGTTCTGCCCGGGCTGTGGGCACGCGCTGACGACCAAGCTGCGGTGCGCCCCGGCGTATGTGCCGGGGCGGCGGTGCCCGCGGTGTCCGGTGGGGGGCGACGGGGGTGTGTGAACCTGCGGTTGAGCCGGTCAGGCGACCTGTTCCTGCGGCGGGCAGTGTGCCCCGGCGGGCTCGATGAACCGGATGGCGGAAGCGGGCTGGGGATCGGGGTCGCGCAGGGCTTCGCGGAGGCGGTCGAACAGGTGCTCGTCCTGGGCGGGGGATCCGGCGGGGATGTAGGCCGCGCTTGTGCGTGCGCCCATCAGCGGGCGTCCTTGGATGCCCTCGATTTGGAATGATTCGGCGGCCTTCTGGAATCGGGCGATTCGCTTGTGGGCGTCGCGCGTGTCGTGGATGTGGTTCATGACCAACACGAACTGGTCTCGGTCGGCCATGCCGATGGAATCGTGGATATCGAGTTCGCTGAGCATGGATCGGGCCAGGCGGCGCAGGATCTGGTCGCCGCCGGCGTGGCCCAGCGCGGTGTTGATCTGGGTGTATCGGGGCAGCTCGATCATGGCGATGCAGGCGTTGTGGGCATCGCGCCGGGCGTTGGCCAGGGCGATTTCGGCGATCATGGAGATGCCCTCGCTGTTCCAAAGGCGGGTGCATGGCTCGATGAGGGTGTGGCGCCAGGATTCGCCGACCATCGCTCCCAACTGGTGCTCGATGGGGTTGGGCAGGGGGCTCTGGATCAGGTCCTGGGCCGTGCGGGTTGCGCGGCCCACGACGATCCCAACGTTGTG
>JBBDKK010000023.1:0-7397 GCA_040879395.1 Phycisphaerales bacterium | reverse complement strand
ATCGCGCGGCGGCCGCATATACCGCTGCCTGTGGAGCCGGCGGTCCTGGCCCTGGAGCGTTGCATCCTGCTGGGAGCGGTGGCGGACGCCGCGTGGTCGTTCTCGGTGCACCGGTGCCGGTCGCCGCTGATTTCCGCCCTGCTGCTGGTGGACCGCGCGGTGGCGACGCCGATGGAACGGCGGATCGTTCAGCGGATCAAGCGGCTGCTCAGCGAGCGGAGCCACCCCAGCCACGCGCCGCTGCGGACGGTGCTCAAGCGGACACCGTGCCCGATCCTGCGTGAGCGGGCCCTGCGGTGGCTGGCGATCGAGCCGATCTCCGGGGCCGCCCTGGAGCGCCTGGCGGAGGCGGATTCGCTGTTGGAACACGAGCTGGTGCTCACCCGGGCGCACCTGGCGATGCGGCCGGCCCGGGCGGCGGCGCTGGGGTCCTTCAAGCAGGCACGGGGCGCGTTGGGCACGCGCCGGGCCGGGGCGGGGGGGATGCTGCCGGGTCGGGATCGCTGGGATGAACTGAGCGAGGATGCGCGGATTGGGCTGCTGAGCTACACGGCGTTGGTGCCCGGCGAGGAAACGGCGCGGCGGGCACTGCAGGAGCCCGCGCTGGCGGACGGGTCGGCCCGCGTGCGGCTGACGGCCAGCGAGCTGTGTTCGCCCCTGGACCTGAGCGACTATCTGTACGATGCCCAGCCGTCGGTGGCGCGCCACGCGGCCCTGCGATGGTCGTCGCTGGGACACGAGGCACCCCGCCCCGGATCGGCGGCGTGGACGCACCGCACGCGGATCGCGGCGTTGTGCGACCGGTCGCCCCACGCATGGGTGCGGCGGGTGGCGGGCGAGGAGGCGGCGCGGATCTCGATGTTCCGTCCCGGTTCACCGGCTTCGCGGGTGCAGGCACGGCGGATGTTGGCCAGCGACCCGGCGGGGTTCGTCCGCCTGGTGCGCGACCGGCTCGGCGGTGAAGACACGCGCCTGGGGGCGATCATGCTCATCCGGATGCTGGGGCTGGAGTCGCGGTTCGAACTCGACCTGATCTCGCTGGCACAGAACGAACAACTCGACGCCCGCGACCGGGCCACGGCGGTGGTCGCCCTGGGACGGGTGGACACGCCAGCGGCCAAGCGGATCCTCCGTGAAGCGATGGGAGACGGCGACACGCGGATCCGGGCCAACGCCGTGGAATGGATCGACGAGACCCCCGGGAAGATCCTGGAACTCAAGCGCGACGAGCACCACCGGGTGCGGGCCAGCGCGATCCGCCGGGTGATCCGGGATCCCGGGTTCGACCGCTCGGCAACGGGCAAAGGCGCGGGCGAGGCGCTGCTTGAGATGCTCTGCGATGAGCGGCAGGCCCACCGCCTGGCGGCGGCTTGGGCGGCCCAGCGTGCGGTGACGGGGTCCAACCGGGAACTGCTTGGCAATGTGTTCAAGCCGCTGATCGGGCGGATCGAGGTGCTCGCGGCCAACGACGGCGATACCCGGGTCCGCGAGCGGGCATCGCGGTGCATCCACCGGGTGGGCGAGGATTTGCGGAACGCGCGGTCGCTGAGGGATTCGGCGGTGCTGGATCAGATCCGCGGCGATGTATATCGCGGGGGCCTGTCTGCATGAGCGGGGAGCCGACAACGCTGGTGGTGCCGGCCGAGGCCGCGGCGGCGAACGCGCCCGGCGGCGGGATATTGCCCGGGGTCATCGGTGGGGGTGTGCTGGTCGTGGTTGGGTTGGTGGTCGTCTGGGTGCTGCGGCGTCGGCGTCGATTGCCCCCTGCGGAGGCCGCGTTCCGGTCGCTGAGCCACCAGATGGGGCTGTCGCGATCGCAAGCCGGGCGGGTGCGGCGGTACGCACGGGCGCGGGGGTTGGCGGGACCGGTGGCGGTGGTGATGAGCCGCGAACTGCTGGCCGAGGCCCTCGATGGCGGGGGTGAGCGGTTGGCTGGCAACGGCTGATCAGCGGCCCATGAGTTCGATCTTGATCCCGGCGCACTCGATCCCGGTCCGCTCGGCGAGTTCCCGCAGCACCGATTCGGGGACGGAGTCGATGATCTTCCTGGAGAGGTCCATGGGGACATCGAGGATGCGGCCGTCGCTGAGGACCATGTGGATATGCTCGTCGGTGTTGGCATCGTAACGGCATGCGCCGCCTGAACTAGAGGCGGGGAGGCGCTTGGCCAGGCCCCGTTCGACGAGGGTGTCGAGGGTGTTATAGATGGTCGCCTGGCTGACCTCCGGGTCGATTTCGTGGACCCGCGCCAGGAGCTGATCGGCGGTGGGGTGGTCGTGGCGGCTGCACAGCGCGGAGAAGACGGCTTCCCGCTGCCGGGTGGTCCGCAGGCCGTGGGTGGCGAAGATCGTCCGAAGCTCTTCGGAGGATGCGGGTTGCGATTGCTGGGTGGAGTGGCCGGGCATGGATGAATTATTGCCGGAACGAGGACTGAGGGCGAGGGAAAAGCGGGGAATTGGCCGTATTTGGGGCGTGATGGGGCGGTGATCAGTCCTGATCGCTGGTTTCGAGGGGCTTTGGGGCGGAGATGAACATCTTCTTGTGGGGGATGCCGGCCTCGAGGAACTCGTGGTCATCCGTTTCCCAGCCGAGTTTCTCGTAGAAGGGCATGGCGGAGAGCTGGGCGTGGCAGTAGAGGTTTTCCAGGCCCAGCTCGCCGAAGCCGCGGGCCTCGATGGCGATCATGAGTTTGCGTCCGACCCCCTCGCCCTGTCGCTGGGGATCGACGCAGACCTGCTGGACCTTGCCGGTGCGGGCTTCATCCTCGCCGTTGCTGATATAGAGGGTGGCCGTGCCGACAACCTTCTCGCCGGCCGGGTGATCGACGACGGCGACAAAGTGTTCGCACTTTTCCTCGCGCCCGGGGGCCATCTGGTAGTAGTTCTCGATGGTGTAGCCGATGGGCGCGAGCAGGACGCCGGTGCGCAGAGCCACTTCCTGCTCGTAGAGCGGGTCGTCCATGGATATGTGCTTAATCCTGATCACGCCGAGTTCTCCGGGCCTTTCCCAATGGGTCGTGGGTCAAAGAATGTAGCACGAACAGGCGGGTTTGTCACGCTCCCGGGCCTGTGATTGGGGCCGGGGAGATCTGATATGGTGCTGTGACCGATACGGTCGTTGCGGAAGTAACCATCTTGGAATCAGCATGGCCAGCATCGCTGCACGATTTGGCCATGGCACCGGGCAGCCGGGATGGCCGGACCCGTTCAGGCCCCTTCGATGGTAAGCGGGGTGTGGCCGATGCGCTGGGCGGCCATCTTCTCCCAGCCGCTCCCAAGCTCGCCCAGGGGGTCGGGGGGCACGATATCGACGCGCTTCTCGCCGAGCTTGGCCTCCCCGCTGCGGACGCGGTCCTGGAAATCCCGGCACTCGGTGAGCAGTCGATCGAGGATCTCGTCCTCGCCCACGGTGGCGACCTTCTCGCCCTGGACATAGATGATGCCCTTTCGATCGCCGGCAAACACCGCCACATCGGCCCCCTCGGCCTCGCCGGGGCCGTTGACCACGCAGCCCATGACGGCGACCTTCATCGGGACGACGATCTCGTCTTCGAGCTTCTTGTGGACTTCCTGAACCAGGGAGAAGAGGTCGACCTGGATGCGGCCGCAGGTGGGGCAGGCGATGAGTTCGGCGCCGATGCGCTCGCGCAGCCCCAGCGAATACAGCAGCTCCAGCCCGTCCTCAACCTCATAGATCGGATCGTTGGCGTAGGAGATGCGGATGGTGTCGCCGATCCCGTTGGCCAGCAGCGTGCCCAGCGCCACGACCGAGCGGATGCAGCCGGTCTCCTTGGGCCCGGCGTGGGTAACGCCCAGGTGCAGCGGATGGGGAAAGCGTTTGGATATCTCGGTGTAGGCGTCGATGACGACGGTGGCGTCCATGGACTTGGCGCTGATGGCGATGTCGTAGAAGTCGCGCTCGTAGAAGATGTCGAGGTATTCTTCGAGCTTGGCGATCATGATGGACAGCATGTAGCCGTGCTTCTGGTCGGAGAAGACGGCCCCGAGTTCCTTGGCCCGGGCCTGCTTGTCCTTGCGCTCGATGATCGAGCCCTCGTTGACGCCCACACGGATGGGGATGGAGCGTTCTTTGCACGCATCGATCACGGTCTCGACCTGCTTGCGGTCGTTGATGTTGCCGGGGTTGAGGCGGATCTTGTGCACGCCCGCCTCGACGGCCTCCAGTGCCCGCTTGAAGTGGAAGTGGACATCGGCCACGATCGGGACGGTGGTCTGGGCCAGGATCTCAGGCAGTGCCTCGGTGTCCTTGCGCTCTGGGACGGCCACGCGGACGATGTCGGCCCCGGCGGCCGTGAGCTTGTGGATCTCGGCGACGCACCTGTCGATGTCGTGGGTGTAGCCGGCGGTCATGGTCTGGACGCTCACCGGGGCGGCGGCGGTGGGGGCGGGAAGCCCCTTGGCAAGGCGGTGAGCGGGGTCGATGCCGCCGCCGATCTGGACGATCCCGGTGCGGTCATCGCCGACGAAGACGGGGCGGGTTGGGTTTCTGGGCTGCATCGTGGGATTCTAGGTCCATGAGTCGAAACGAGCCGCGACCGTGAGGGAACGGGCCTACAGAAGTCGAGGGAAAACCACTCCCTTACGGTCGCGGCTCGTTTGGGTTCGCCGGTTGGACACGATTGGCGTATTTGCAGCGGCGGAGGCCGAGGTAGGCGAAGGTTTCAAAGATCAATACCCCCGCCAAAAGCCCAACGACAAATCCGGGAATTTGGATCTGATCGAGGTGTCTGATGATCTGCTGTCGCCGTTCAAAGTCGTCCGCGGGCGGATGAAGAAGAGTATCAAACCTTGTGATCTGGAGTGCCGCGAGCCAGATTAGAAAGCAGGCTCCCCATCCCACGGCTCCGTGGGCAACGACTGACCAAGCGATCGCGGGCGTAATTCTCGTTCGCTTTGCGCGAGAGAACAACTGCAGTCCCTCCGCTTCAATCCCGGTGAGTAGGAAGAGGCCGACCGGAAATGCGGCCGCAATGATCGCAAGGACGGCAGCCATTAGCAATGCGTCGAGGATCCCATTGTTGGCGGTTCTTGGAACACCGATTTGAACTGCCGTGATGAGCCAGCATACTCCGGTGAATGAGGAAAGCGTTGCCAGGAGCAGACTCATGTGCCGGGGCTCATCGAAGCGCATCACATCCAGCGTGCGCAGCGGATGCCTCAGCGTAATCCACCAGGTCTGTACCAGCGACTTGACGCCCGGCCGCTGCTGCCACGGCGTGCCCACCCGCCGCCCGGGCAGGCTCTCGGCGATCGGTTTGCCGCACTCGGGGCAGTTTCCGGCTTGATCGAGGCCCTCGATCACATAGCCGCACCGCTCACACAGCAGGGTGTATTCGTCATTCCATGCGGTCGGTCTCGGCATGGGCAAGGGTAGGGGCACCGGCGGCCGATTGGGGTCATACACTTGTCGCATGAAGACTCAATCGGCCATCATCGCCGTGCTCATGCTGATCGTGCTGGGCGTGCCGTTCGTCCTCAGCGCGGGCAAGAAGGGGACCTCGCACGAGGACGGGCTGCGGACGCTGATCGTCGTGACGCCCCATGTGCCGCAGATCCGCGATGAGTTCGCCCAGGGGTTCCGCCAATGGCACCTGCGGGAGTTCGGCGAGCCCGTGAGCATCGATTTCCGCACGCCGGGGGGCACCTCGGAGATCCGCAAGCAGCTTGAGGCGATGTTCAAAACCGCGGCCAGGGAGCATTACTCCGCCGGCGAAGCGGGCAAGGATCCGCAGCAGCCGGTCCTGCTGCCCGAGGGGACCATCGCCTTCGATGTCATGTTCGGCGGCGGCTCCTACGACCACACGCTGGTCAAGAACGGAGTGAGCGTGAATATCGGCGGCGAGACGCTCAATGTGCCCATGTCCCGCCCGGCGGACTTCACCCAGGCCGAGTTGGACGATCTCCTCGGGGAGAACCGTATCGGGCCCCAGGAGTTGTATGACCCACAGCAGTACTGGATCGGCACGGCTCTTTCCAGCTTCGGGATCGTGTACAACCGCGATGTGTTCGCCAAGCTGGGTCTTGATGAGCCGCGGGCGTTTGTGGACCTGACGGACCCTGCCCTGCTGGGCTGGATCGCGCTGGCCGATCCGCGTCAGTCCGGCTCGATCACGACGACCTTCGATTCGATCCTGGGCAACGAGGGCTGGAAGGACGGCTGGCGGACGCTGCGGGCGATGTGCGGCAACACGCGATATTTCACCAACTCCTCGACCAAGCCACCGATCGATGTGTCGCAGGGTGAGGCGGCGGCGGGGCTGGCGATCGATTTTTACGGGCGCGGGCAGGCGCAGGTCATCGCCGAATCCGGCGGCGGCGACCGGGTTGGGTACAGCGACCCCGAGGGGGCCGTGTATGTGGATGCCGACCCGGTCTCGATCATCAACGGTGGCCCGGACTACGAGCTGGCCAGCCGGTTCGTGCGCTACTGCCTGACCGACGAGGCCCAGGCGCTGTGGCAGTTCGAGGCGGGAAACCCGGACAACCCGGTCGGTTCCGGCGGCGAGCCGATGGGCCCGAGCTGGCACGAGCTGCGCCGGATGCCGGTCAAGCGGAGCATGTACACGCAGTATTTCGATCGGTTCGTCGACAAGGTGGACCCGTTCGAGATCGTCAGCGATGTGGAGAACCCGGGATGGCGAACGGGTGTGCAGGTGATGATGGGCTGTTTCGGGATCGACATCGCCAACGATTGCCGCAAGGCGTACGCATCGCTCAACCGGGCGCGTGCCTCGGGGGAGTTCAGCGAGGCCGAAATGGGAGAACTGGACACGATGTTCTACGCGTTCCCCGAGACAAAGATCGAATCGCTCGCGTCCCTGCCGGGCTACGAGGGGCTGAGCGAAGACGCACAGAAACTGGTCATCGAGCGGGGGCTGGGGTGGATCGACGATATTGACTTCACGGGCACGACGCCCGCGGAGATCGAGATCGCACGGCTTGTGCAGACCGAGTATTTCCTGCCATTCACCGAGGAAACCTACGGCACCGTCCGCAACGAGTGGCGTCAGAGCAACCGCCAGGCGCGGTTGGAAATAGC
Organism: Phycisphaerales bacterium; assembly: GCA_040879395.1. Classification (GTDB taxonomy): domain Bacteria; phylum Planctomycetota; class Phycisphaerae; order Phycisphaerales; family UBA1924; genus UBA1924. Next base: position 338 of record JBBDKK010000023.1, on the reverse strand, counting down.
GTACACCAAGTTCTTCCGAAATAACTACCGCGAAATCGTGCGGCGGGTGGATGAGCGCCTGTAAGACTTTATATGCCTTTTGTGTATAGCAGCGTCCGACCCTTTGGAGACACAGGGGCTCACCACCCCGCCTGCACCCGATCCTGATGGAGCATGTAATACGCGGCTTCGAGCAGCTCCGGGCAGCCCTGGCCGGTGGCGCCGCTGATGGGGTAGATCTCGGTCCCGGCGTCGAGTTGCAGCTTGGTGCGCAGCGCATCCATGGCTTCGCGCTGCTCGTCGTCGGTCATCAGGTCGAGCTTGTTGAGGGCGATCATCTCGGGTTTCTCGGCCAGTTC
>JBBDKK010000022.1:0-7493 GCA_040879395.1 Phycisphaerales bacterium | reverse complement strand
CAGCGACTCCGCCTTCTCGGCGATCCGCAGCTTCCATTCCGAATCGAACGGCACGATCTTCTCGGGATCCAGTTCCATCGTCTCGGCATAGTCCCGCAGACGCGGCGCCCCCCAGAACTTGACCATCCGCGCCCCCCGGGCGTGCCACTGGTCCAGATTCTCCAGGAAACCCTCCGTGTGGGCCCACTGCCGGTCGGCGTGCATGTACTCGGGGATCGCAACGAACCGGATCCGCTCGCCCAACACCGCCGACACCGCGTCCGCCTGGGCGAGCTGCGTCTGGGAGTAGACGCGCTCGATGCCGTACAGGTCGCACACCTCGCGATACACTTGGGCGGCCCGGGCCCCGTTGATATGGGCGTGGGCGTCGATGATCGGGCACGGCGGCGGGCCCAGCCGGTCCGCCTGGGCCCGGTAGTCCAGCCCCAGCCGATTGGCGGGCCGTGCCTGGGCTGATATACGCGTCTGATCTGTCAACCTGGACCTCCGAAACCGCTCCCGCTTCGCTTATAGATGATAGACGCCGCCTCCCAACCCGGTCCCTCAACGCCCCCAACCGCTGGCCCGGCTCCCGCCGCGCCCCTACGGGTTGCCCTGGCCCACGACTGGCTGGTGGCCCTGCGGGGCGGGGAACTCGTCCTCGACGCCATCGCACGCCTGCTTACCCGCGACCATCACACGATCTCACGCATCTACACCATGTTCGATGCCGCTGCGCCCATCACCCCCGCCATCGATTCCATCGCCCGCACCACCTCCCCGCTCAACCGCACACCTCCCGCCCTGCGCCGCTGGTTGCTGATGCGCTACCCCGCCGCCATGGCCCACCTCGGCCGGGAACTCGCCCGCGACCATGCCCGCGAACCGGTGGACCTGCTGATTTCCACCCACTCTGCCGCCATCAAGGCCCTCAAGCCACCAATGGGTCCTGATTCGCGCCCCGTCCCCCACCTCTGCTATTGCCACAGCCCCGCCCGCTACCTCTGGTCCCAGACCGATGCCTACGCCGCTGGTGGGCCCAAGGGACGGCTGCGGTCCCTGGGCCTGCGGGCATGGGGGCCGTCGCTGCGGCGCTGGGATCGGGCCACCGCCGACCATGTGACCCGTTTCATCGCCAACTCCACCCATACCGCCGACCAGATCCGCCGCCACTACGACCGCGATTCCACCGTTGTCCATCCCCCTGTCCGGACCGATTTTTACACGCCCGACGGCACAACCCGGGACGGTACGCTCCTGCTGGTTTCAGCGCTGGAGCCCTACAAATGCGTGGAACTGGCCATCGAGGCCGCCTGCATCGCCCGCCGCCCGCTCACCATCGTCGGCTCCGGCTCCCACGAACGGGGCCTGCGGGCCCATGCCCGCCTGGCCCAGTCGCGCCACGGGCTCAGCGGGCATATTACCTTTACAGGCCGCATCGACGATAATCGTCTTTTGGCCCACTACCGCGCCGCCGGGGCGTTCCTCTTCCCGCAGATCGAGGATTTCGGGATCACCGCCGTCGAAGCCCAGGCCGCGGGCTGCCCGGTGGTCGCCCGCAGGGCCGGGGGCGCACTCGATACGGTCGTCGACGCAGAGACCGGGGCCTTCTTCGACGAGCCCGATCCCGAGGCCTGCGCCGAGGCGATCGGCCGCTGCCCCACCGCTCCCGGCACTGAAAAGGCATGCAGGTCCAACGCCCTGCGGTTCGCCGAGGATGTTTTCTCTGAAAGCATGCGTCGGGTGATCGCCCAAACCGTCGAAACCGGCGGCTGATCAACCGTGCTCGTCGCTGGGCCGATCGATCTCGATCCGCTCCCCGTTGTGATAGATCGCCACAATCAGCCCCACGAACAGCTCGCTCTCGGCCTCCAGATCCACCCGGCGCATCACCTCGCAATCGAACCAGGTGGCGCATCGGGTCAGGACCGGTGCCCCGGTGACCAGGGTCTTGGTTGGCATCGCGTCGAAGGCATCGTCGCCGTTGCTGGGCTCGTGCTCATCGGGCGGGGAATCGTTGCTGGTGAATCGGCGGAGGATCAGCTTGTCGTTGGGTGCCACGATCCCGATGGCGAAGGTGCGTGAATCGCGGATGAGCGGGTCGATCTTGTGCCCCTTGCGGGCCGACACGCAGAGCATCGCCGGCTCGCGGCAGCAGCACTGGACGCCCGAGACCAACATCCCGCTCCGCTGCCCGTCGTAAGCCGCGGTCATCAGGTAGTTTCCGATCGGGAGCAGCGACAGGGCGCTCTCGATATGTTCGTTGCCTGGGTTCTGCTGATTCGTCTGGACCTTCATGCTCCTCACCCTCTTCCAGCGTGGTCATCTTCCCGCGCGATCTGGGCCCTCGTATCCCTCAGCGATCGTGCGCGGACCCCACCAGCATATCGGGGTGCTATTTTGCCCACATTTTCTATCTTCACATTCTGAACAAGCTTGGCGCATTCCCTGCGCAACCCCATCGTAAGTACTTGTGCGCACAATAGCTAATCGTTTCGTGAGGTTTCGACTTTGGTGTGTACAGCAGCTCCACCTATCCACAACTTCTCCCCAATCGGCGAGAAGATGGGGCAAGCGGCTTGCGTTGTGGGGCATAGTGGGCGATAATCCCACCAATGAACCACCCTGGGGTCACAAACCGTGCCATTCACCGGACAAGCAGAGGGGACGATCGACGCCAAACAGCGTCTGGCCATCCCTGCCAAGTTCCGCAACCGATGGAGTCCGGAAGACGACGGGCCGACCTGGTTCTGTGTCCCCTGGCCCCAGACCGGTTCTCTTCGGCTTTATACCGAGAAGATGCACAACGAACTCTTCACGGCTGGGCGGCGGGACCCGAGTCTGACGCCCGACGAGGACCAGGCCGAGCTGGATGTGATCCTGCATTCGGTCACCGAGCAGGTGGACATCGATTCCAACAACCGCATCCGCTTGCCCGCGTGGCAGGTCGAGCACCTCAACCTGCCGCGGGAGGTGATCGTGCTGGGAGCGGGCGACCGGCTGGAGATCCGTGCCCGGGACGCGTGGCAGAACGAGTTCAGCGATCGGATCGCCAAGATGGCGGCCCTCTCATCCCGGCTCTCGGACAAGGCCCGGAGGACCAACTGACCCGGCGCATGCCGGAGACAACAACGAACACGCGTTCCCATGGCGTCATCCCCGGAAGGGGAGCCCAGGGGCGCACAAGCGAGACAGGAATCATCCAACCACGATCATCCGTTCACGATCGACAGCCGTCCCCGGAGCAAGGCCGCGCCGAGGACACCCACCACGCCCGAGCAATCGGTCGGGACAATCAGGAACTGTGCTGAACTGGTGAGGGGTGCGTTCGCCTCCTTGACCCACCATGGACGGCGAGTCTCCGCAAGGACGCGGAACACTCACGGATCATGCTCCCGGCAGGGAGTACCCAGCGAGCCCAGTTCACCCTTAAGCCCGGCTGACCCACCACCAGCCGGGCTTTATCTTGCGCATCTTCACAATCCGAGCCCAAGTCCGACCGGAAAACTGTTCTTGCAACCCGCGTCGTAGCTGATAGACTGGCTTCATGATCAGAACCAGATATATGGGTTTGCTTGTGATGTTCGCATCCTTATCCGTCGCAGATGCCGATACGCGGCCTTGTGTGTATCAGAACGGCCGGGGGGAACTCGGCACCCCCGGACAGGCCGGGGACCTGGATGTGGTCGGATCAGTGGTCTATCTGGCCGACGGCGAGGAGGGGCTGCAAATCATTGATGTTCATAATTCCCATAACCCGTATCTGATCGCAAACTTTGAGACGGACGGAACCGCCATGGATGTGGCGGTGCACGACAACTACGCATTCATCGCCGACGCCGAGAACGGGCTTATCGTGCTGGAGGTGATCGCCCCCAGCGATCCCCATCCCGTCGGCTGGCTCGACACGCCGGGCAGCGCGGTAAGCGTTCATATCGTCGGCATGTTGGCCGCGATCGCGGACGGCGAGGGCGGCGTGCACTTGGTCGATGTATCTGATCCGACCAGCCCGCAAATGAGGACAACGATCGATCTTCCGGGCATGACCGCGGATGCCCGGATTGAGGGTGATCTGCTCTTGATCGCATCCTCCGAATCCGGCTTTCTGATCTACGACATCGCTGATCCGTTGAACCCGCAGCTGCTCGATCAGGATGTCATTCTGGGAGCGAAGAAGATCGAGGTCAGGGGCGATCGGGCGATCGTCCTGAGCACGACGCTTGGCGCCGTCGTTCTCGATATCTCTGAGCCAGACCAGCTCCGCCGTCTCTCGGAGGAGACTGGCGACGGCGGGCGGGACATCGTTGCCCTAGAACGGCACGCGCTCAGGACCGCCAACTCCTGTCTCACGGAAGTGATCTTTAACGATTCGGTGTCATACAACAACTCGATATGCTTCTACTTCAATGGGGACCAAACAAACCAGATCGAGTACCGCCGCCCCTATGTCTACATGACAACAAGTGTGGGACTTCAGATCTTTCGTCCCCGGGTCGACAACTTTGAGATCGGACGCCTTGTGCTCGGGAAGTTCATCGCCGGAGTCTCTGTGCAGGACGACATCGCGTGCACCGGGCTCTTCTCCGACGGTGTGCAGTTCGTCGATGTCAGCGACCCCCGAGCCCCGATGGCCCTCGGGCATCTGCCATCCATGGACAGCGCGAGAGAGACATGGATTTCCGGCCAGACCGCGTTCATCACCGACCACGGTGAAGGAGTGATGATCGTCGACATCAGCGATCCGTCGCTGCCCGTACTGCTTTCCCGCTACCCAACGCCCACCAAAGCCCGTAGTGTCGTCACTGAAGGCAACCTCGCCTATATCACGGACAATCTCAGCGGGCTTCACATCGTGGACTGGAGCGAGCCGGCCGCGCCCGAACCCGTCTCGACCGTCGACACACCCGGGTGGGCGCTCGATGTCAAAGTCCGCGATGGATACGCCTTTATCGCTTCTCAAGGAGCCGGATTGCAGATCGTCGATGCGAGAGACCCCGGAAGCGCGTACATCGCCGGGAGTGTCGACACGCCCGGGATGGCCGGCAAGGTCGCGTTGAGTGAATCGCTCGCCCTCGTCGCCGACGGGCACCAAGGTGTTCAGATCATCGATATCAGCGACCCCGACAACCCCTTTATCCTGACCACGGTCGAACTGCCCGGTGTGCCCGCTGATTCGATCGCCGCGCGAGAGGGTCTGGCACTTGTCGGCTACGACGACAACCAGGTCGCATACATCGATATCTCTGACCCGACCATGCCCCGCGTTCTGGGCAGTTACTTCGTCGGCAACGGCCTGCGGGATATCTTTTATGCCCACGATATTGCGTACACCGTGAACGACCGCGACCTTGTCGCCCTTGATGTCGCGGCGGGCTGCCGGGACGGATGTCCGGCGGACTTTGACAGGAGCGGTTCTCTGAACTTTCTGGATATATCGGCGATGCTCGCGGCGTTCGGCGATCAGCATCCAGCCGCCGACTACAACGGCGATGGTTCAATCAACTTCTTCGACCTCACTGCCTATTTGAGTGACTTCAATCGCGGCTGTTCGTCCGACCAGGTTCCCGGCTGACCCACCACCAGCCGGGCTTTTTTCATGCAAACCCCGCGGGACGCGCCCATAATCTCCGGCGGACACGACCGCCAGCCCCACACGCACCCAGACCCGGGAGTACTCCATGCCAACCGACACCTGGTACCGCCACGACATGAAGAGTGTCCGCGATATTCTCATCACCTGCATCGGGCCAAACTTCGGGCCAAACCCCGAAGAGAAGCTCGAGGAGATCCGCGCCTCGCGCTACCGACACGGGGACAAGATCTGCAAGGTGCTCAAGATCACCGGGGATGATGTCGTCGTGGACATCGGCAGCGGGTGCGGCTTTGTCACACGGGCCGCCTGCCAGATCGCCAAGGAGGTCCACTGCGTGGACATCAGCCAGGAGTTCCTCGACTTCACCAAGGTAGAACTCGGCGAGTTCGAGAACACCCGCTTCCACAAGATCGGCTACGGCAAGTTCCCCGACATCGCCGACGGGACCGCCGACAAGGTCTTTTCGACGGCCGTCTTCATCCACTTCTACTACTACGATTTCCTGTTCAATCTCATCGAGGTCAACCGCATCCTGAAAAAGGGCGGCTTATTCTACACCGAGATCGTGGATTCCGATGTCCTCAAGCTCGCCACTATGCGGGCCATCAAGACACATGTGGCGTCCTACAAGAACAACCGGGCGGGCGCGCGCCTCATCCAGCCCTTCTCGCTGACCGCCCTCAAGAACCTCAGCGGCCAGCTGGGCTTCGAGGTCGTCCGATCGACCCACGCCGCGGATGTCGCCGAGGTGATGCTCAGGAAAACCGGCCCGTGTGAGATACCCGAGTGGCTCGCGCCGATCGTCTGACGCCGGTTACTCGATTTCGGGTGGATCTAACCGGCTATCCCGCGCGCCGATAGCCGCCCTGATCATTTCGACGAAACCCATGGGCCAACTGGCCCGGCTGGACCGGCCGGGACTTGCTCCGGCGCCGGGTGGGGCGGACCATACCGCCGACGATCGTGCCGGGCACGCGTTCGAGCAAGGCCGCGGCGCAGACAGCGCACACCGCGGTCCATCCCGGCTGGCTCATCAGGCGCACACGGACCACACGCCTTGCGCCCTGCTTGCAGCAGGGGCAGGTGTATCGCCCTTGCCCGGCCGGTAAGGCCGAAGGGCTCAATCCCAGATCGCGATCGACCACCGAGGGCGGGCCCGAGGATTGGGACGCGGAGACCGGCGTGTGGGCGACCGGCTCGCCGAATGCGTCGCGGGCCGAGTCCTGGCGTGGACCGGCGATTTCCGCCCGCGAAGCCGCGGATTCGTCGGCGAAGGGGATCACGCCCGCATCGTCCGAGGCCTGGAGCAGGACCGGTTCTGGCTGGTTGTTGGTGGTGGTGCTGGTGTGGTTCATCGTGTCCCTGCATGTATTGGTATCTAGCCGCACATCGTCTATCGGAGAGTCGCCGCTGGAGTTTCACCGCCGGTGGATACGCGGCGGACACATGGACGCGTTCTCGGACCCAACCGGTCAAAACTTCCCGTGAACACGGGCTTTTTTGGGCGCACAAAAAACCCGCTCTCGCATGGGAGAAACGGGTCGCTGTTGATCGCAACCGCTGTATGGCGGGATCGTTCGGGTATCAGCCCTCGGTCTCAACGAGCCCGAGTTCCTCGGCCTTGGCCTCGTCGAGCACGGTGACCTTGCGGATCACGACCGGCTCGACGGGCACATCGGCGTAGCCGCCGCGGTTGCCGGTGGGGACGGCACGGATCTGATCGACGACATCCATGCCCTTGACGACCTTGCCGAAGACGGCGTAGCCCGCGCCGTCATTGGGCTGGTCGAGCATCTGGTTGTCCTTGACATTGATGAAGAACTGGGAGGTGGCCGAATCGGCACGCCCGCCCAGGCGGGCCATGGCGATGGTGCCCCGCTCGTTGCTCAGGCCGTTGGTCCACTCGTTCTTGATGGCGTCC
>JBBDKK010000021.1:0-7511 GCA_040879395.1 Phycisphaerales bacterium | reverse complement strand
AGCACCAGCTCATCCGCCAGATGACCGAGGACGGCCAGCGGGTCATGATGGTCGGCGACGGCATCAACGACGGCCCGGCGCTGGCCGAGGCCGACGTCGGCGTGGCCATGGGCCTCTCGGGCTCGGACATCGCCGCAAACTCCGCGGGCATCGCCCTGATGACCGACGAGCTCAACCGCCTCCCGTTCCTGATGGAGCTGGCCCGGCGGACGCGCCTGATCGTCACACAGAACATCATCGTCTCGATCCTCATGGCGATCGTCGGCCTCACCCTCGCCGCCACCGGTAGCTTCCAGGCCATCGGCGGGGCGAGCATCGGTGTCGGCTTCGCCGCGTTCTTCCACTTCATCCCCGATGTGTTCGTCATCGGCAACTCGTTCCGCCTCTTCCGCTTCGGCGAGGACTTCCTCGAAGCCGAGACCGTCGCCAAGCAGGAGGCCGAGGCCGCCTCCAAGCGCATCCGCCGCGAGGCCTCACTGCGGAACCTGGCCGCCGAACCGGCATAACACAACCTCAGCATCCCATACACAAAGACACCCGGCCATCCAGCCGGGTGTTTTGTTACTTGGGGGGGTAGGGGGTGCCCCGTACTCGCAGCGCAGCCGCGCAGTGCGGCCGGTAGACAGGTGGCCACGAGGTGGCAAACTCCCTTTGGGGTTCTCGGAAGACCCCCTCCGTCTCGGCTGCGCCGAGCCACCTCCCCCCCAGGCGCGGGGGAGGCACCGGAGTCATTCTGCCCCCACCCACAGCGCCATCAAAATCTCATCGACATACCGCCCGTCCGGCTGGCGGATTGCGCGGCTCTTGCATCCCTCGCGGACGAACCCCGCCCGGGTGTAGATCGCGATCGCCTCGCTGTTGCCGGCGAGGACCTCCAGATCCACGCGCGTGATTGTCGGGTGCGCCCGCATGTCGGCGATCGCGCGGTCGAGCATCATCGTCGCCAGCCCCTGGCCGCGGTAGGCGGGCAGGACACCCATGCCAAGGTTGGCCGTATGCGCCAGCTTCTTGCGGACCCCGAAGCGAAAACTCGTGTTGGCCACCACCGCCCCCGTGCCGGGTTCGACGGCCACCAGCGAGTAGAACTGGCCTTTGTCGATCATCTCGATGTGCGACTGAATCCGCTCCATCGGCGGCAGGTCGTCCTCGCAGGTCAGGATCATCTCCGTGGACCGGCCCAGAGCGCAGATGTAGGCATGGACGGCGGGCGCATCACCGGGCCGCGAGGAACGCAGGAATACCGCCCGCCCATCGCGCAGCGTGACCGTCTCCTCCCCGCCGGTCCCCCGCTCCCATGCTGTCGCCGCATCTTGCGTCATGCGGCCATCATAGTGCACGCTCGGGTCCGGCCCAGAGCCGCTCGGGGCACAAAACCCCGGAATTGGCGTCACCGGATCCCCAACTCAGCGGTACACTCGCAGTAGACGGTACCCCAAAGGAGAGACTCCATGCCCGATCAGTCCAGACTCGCTCGCAGGAAACCCGCCACCATCCATGCCCTCGCCATCACCGCCCTGCTGGCCCTGCCGCTGGCCATTCCCGGCTGCCTGATCAGTTCCAACAAGTCCACGCGGATCGACGGGGCGTATGTCCACCCCGGGACGGTCACCCAAATCCGCCTCCACCAGACGACCGCCGCCGAGACCGAGGAGATCATGGGCGCTCCGTCGTTCAAAAACACCCACGACGACGGTGCCGAGACCTGGACATGGAACTGGACCGAGTCCAAGGACAGCAGCGGCTCGCTGTTCCTCGTTTTCGGCGGCTCAAGCGAAAAAACCGTCACCGAATCCGTGCATGTCCAGTTCAAGAACGGCGTGGTCGTCAAGAAGTGGCGGGATTGACACGCATGGGTGCCACTACTCGACGCGAAGCGGCGCAGTAGTGCTCTTGTATAGTTCTCGAAGACACGACTGCGCCGAAGACGGCGAGTAGTGGCACCCAGAAATGATCACTCCCCGATCAAATCTTCGATCGTCGCCTCAAACCGCTCCCGCTGCGCCTCATACGCCTCCCCCGTCGCCGGGCCGCTGAACCCCGAGTACACCGCCTGCACCTCGTTGTCCGCGTCGAGAAACACCAGCGTCGGGTACGAACGCACCTTGTCGAGGAACCCCAGCGTCGCCGTGGCCTTGTCCTTGTCGCTGAGCCCCGCGATCAGGACGGCCCAGTCGCTGCCGATGTGCTCGTGATGCCGCCGGACCTGCGTGGCCGACCGCTCGAAGTCCTCTGTCACCTCAAAAGCCAGCCCGACGATGCCCAGCTTGTCGCCATACTTGGTTTTCAGCGACACCAGCTCGCGCCCCGCATCGGCGCAGTTGGGGCACCAAGTCCCGAAGATCTCCAGCACCCGGGCCGGGGCACCGGTCGCGTCGAGCGCATCGAAGACACTGATCGGCGTGCCCTCGATGTCCTTGAACACCAGCTCTTCGAGCGCCGCCTCGTCGGTAACGCTCGTCTGCTCGAACGCGTCGGGGAGCTGTGCATCATCATCACGGACGGCCGCCCAAGTTTCGTGGTGCCAGTTGCCCGACCAGAAATCACCCTCGATCGTGCCGTCGTCCTGCATACGCGCGTGGAAGAGAAAGGCGTGGGCACCGTCGAAGGTGGAGAGGCGCATGAGGTTGCCGTCGATTTGACCCTTAAGGGATCCGTAATCACCAGTTGTAGTCAAAAATGTACCCAAAGCAATCGTTACACCATCTACTTCAAAACCTTCCCCAGACAACTGGACGAATGTCCCGACTGCTTCAACCTCGCTCGAAGAAAACTGGACTCGCCATCGCCCCTCAAAGTCAGCAGCATCATCGCTGTTCTCAATAGATTCGAAAAGCGATGTCGGATGGAATGTCTTCGTAGCGTAAGCTGGCACAATCGCAGGTTCGGAATCACCTCGCTGCTTGATCCACTGACCGATCAAGCGATTCTCGCCATCAGGGTTCAACTCGAGGACTGAGTCATAATGCGGAAACTCGATCAGGATACGGTGTGGATCCTCATCAATCTTCTGAAACTCGAAATCCAACTTATTGGAATACCACCCCCCGATTGAACCCGCCCAAACTCCCGGATCCGTGCGAAAATCCCAATAACTCAAACTGAATGGAAGTGGTCCACCATTTGTTTCTAAATTGACGATCCACCTGTGCATCGGAACAGAACGGCCGCCACGGTTATAAGGAACAAGAATCAGCACGAGCACAGCAACTACAATGAGGATCAGAATGATGGCATACTTCATGCCTGATCATACCACACTGCGTGACAGCATCACACCCGCATCCCCACCGCTCTTCCCCTTTCGGGATTCCACGGCTTGCTCCGTCGCAGACGGACAAGCCGTGCCCACCGCATGACATGGGCGTGATCCGCAACGCACACCCAAGCACTCCTCGACGCACGGGTTGCCCTTCGGGACAACCCGTGGCACCCGGAAAAAGATGTCTCAAGATGTGCCGTGGGTCCTCTTCCCATTGCCTATTGCCCACTGCCTATTGCCTCTCCCCTACCATCCCCCATGCCCGAATCCCCGGAAACAACCCTCGACGACCACGCCGTCTTCTCACCCATCGACGAGATCCTCGATGAGCTCCGCAACGGGCGCATGGTCATCCTCACCGACGATGAGGACCGCGAGAACGAGGGCGATATCGTCCTGCCCGCCCAGTTCATCACGCCACAGGCCGTCACCTTCATGCTCTCGGTCGCCCGCGGCTACATGTGCCTCTCGCTCACCGAGGCCGACTGCGAACGCCTCGACCTCGCGCCCCAGTCCGCCAACAACACCTCGGTCCGCGGCACACCCTTCACCGTCTCAATCGACGGGCACCCAAAGCACGGCTTCACCACCGGCGTCAGCGCCCAAGAACGCGCCAAGACCATCCAACTCGCCATCGACCCAAACTCAAAGCCCGACGACTTCGTCAAGCCCGGGCACATCAATCCGCTGCGTTCACGCGACGGCGGCGTGCTCGTCCGCATCGGCCAGACCGAGGGCTCGCTGGACCTGTGCCGCCTGGCCGGGCTCCACCCCAGCGCCATCATTATCGAGATCATGCGCGACGACGGCGAGATGGCCCGCGTCCCCGACCTCATCGCCCTCTGCAAGCAGCACAACCTCAAAATGTGCAGCGTCAAGCAGATCATCGAGCACCGCCTCGCCGAGTCCTCCCTCATCACCCGCATCGACCCCATCGTCGGCACACCGATCCACACACCCTACGGCACCTTCAACCTCATCGCCTTCCGCTCCGTCGTCGACCCCATGCCCCACCTCGCCCTCACCGTCGGCGATGTCGGCAAACTCGACGCCAGCGGCAACCCCATCGAGACCGATGAACCCACCCTCGTCCGCGTCCACCGGCGCGACCTCTTGGGCGATATCTTTGACGATCTGGATTCGGGATCGGACCACACGACCTCGACCGGCCACACCCTGCGCCAGTCCATGAAGATGATCCAGCAGGAAGGCCGCGGGGCGATCGTCTACCTCCGCCCCCACGGCGTCGGCGATGCCCTCTCCCAGCGCCTGTCCCGCCCCTTCGACCACGACCAGTCCGACAAACCCATCCAGTCCGTGTCCCCCGCCATGCTCGAGATCGGCACCGGCTCCCAGATCCTGCGTGCCCTGGGCCTGCACAACCTGCGGCTCATCACCAACTCCAACACCCCCTACCCCCAGCTCGAGGCCTTCGGGCTGCGGATCGAAGAGCGGGTGGCGGTCAGGGATTGATCCATCAGAATGAATCGGTGGCACAGGCGTCTCGCCTGTGCAGAATGCGTTCATGGGCAACCGGCGTTGAAGTCCTGGATAAAGGCGGAGAGGTCGAAGAAGTTCCACGCGCCGTCACCGTTCCAGTCACCATCGGCCTCGTTGGCGAGGTATGCGACGAGGAACTGGGACACATCGAAGAAGGTGAGTCTGCCGTCGCCGGTGAGATCGGCGGGACAGCTACATCCGGAGAGATCGTAGGAAGTAACGCTACGGAACTGACCAATGTATGCGACATCGTCCTCGATATAGACCGAGCCGACCGTCCCGAGTTCGTTGGCTTCGATCAACAACTCGGGCTGGGCAGGATCGCTGACATCGATCAGTGTCTGCCCGTTGGCGAAGTTCGCCGAAACGAAGAGCTTGTCCCCATACGCGGCGAGTTCGATCACCTGGCCGGAGAGATTGAGCCCCGCAAGGAATATCGGCGACATCGGATCCGAAACATCGACCATATCAACAGAACCGTCGAGCCCACCGAGGTACGCCACGCCGCCGCGTACATCAAGGGCGAAGTAATTCTCGCCGCTATCGGGGTAGGTCCCGAGGAGGGCGGGCGAAACGGGGTCGGCGACATCGAAGATCATCAGCCCTGCCTCGTTCACGACCAAATAGAGCATGTCGCCTTCCAACTGGCGGTCCCTGGTGAATGAACTCAGCGGCGTGACCGAGAGCGTCAGACCTGCGGATGGGTCTGTAAGGTCGCGTACTTCCAGTGCTTGAGTCGCAGCGAAGACAAGGTTTCCCTCAGAAATCAGGTTGGCCGAACCGGCCGAATCGAACCGTGAAACTCCCAGCAGCACCGGCTCCGCCGGATCGCCGATGTCGACCACGGTGACATCCCGTGTACCCGGGGCGCCCAGATATAGACGGTTACCGCTGATGTGCATCGCCGACGGAGAGGCGACGGAAACGCCGACTGTTATACTCGCCACCTCCTCCATTTCGCTTGGGCCGTCGATTCGCATTACGGTCAACTCGTCCAACTCGTTGACATAAAGATATCCATCGCGCCCGGCCACGGTAAGATCGCTGCCGAACTTGAGCGGCTCACCGAGAATCGGCCCCTGGGCAACACGCTCGAATACCTGCATGCCCTGCGCGTCATTCCCGACATAGACCATATTCCCGACGAAATCGAATCCATAGGCGAACCCGTCAGTCGGATAAGCGAATACCTGCCACGGATGGGTCGGATCGGTGACATCGAACTCGCGAACCCCGTGCCGATCCGAAACCAGCGCGGTCTGCCCATCGAACTCTATGTCATACGCGAGCGTAGGCAGATACGATGCGCCTCCCAGAAAAACCGGCTGCCCATCCGGCGACACTTGGTAGATCTCCAGCCCTGAGTTTCTGTTCAGCACGCACACGATATCGTTTTCGACGGCCACACCGAAGTACGGTCGATCATTCTCGATGGATCCGATGTCGACAGGGTTCGAAGGATCATTCACATCGTAGATGCGCAAGCCCCCGCCCCAGAATGGTGCGCAGAGACGCAACTCATCGTCCGCATGCTCGAAGACGGCGACGCTGTAGAGTTGTCCGCCGGGCATCACGGCCGCCAGTTCCATCGGGTTGGCGGGATCCGAGATATCGAGCACCCGGATCCCATCATCATTGCACGCGAGATACACGACATTGCCACCACCGGCGATATCGATAACATCGATCACACCCTCGTATCTCCCGAGAATCGTGGGCGATGACCGGTCGGTCGCGTCAACGACCGCCAACCCGCTTCCGCCGGTGCCGACATAAACAGTGTCGCCATCGACAAGAACATCGAGTGCAAAGCCCACCTCAGGAAGTGCCGAAACGGTGACCGGATTCGACGGGTCGCTCACATCCGCGATCACCAGCCCGCCGCTGCGATCCGCCAGGAAGGCGTAGTCGCCCATGACCTGGATCTCGCGCACTCCATCAGCGGTGGTTTCCAGCGAACCCAGGTAGTGCCCTGCAATACAAAGCAGCCCATCCGCCCAAGCCACTCCCGTCAGCACACAGCACACAATCACTGCATTCACAGAATACCGCTTCATTTTCTTAACTCCAGGCACAAACCAGACTCAATCGAACCACGCTCGATCGCTCACCATACCACATTCCCCCCGCCGATCAATCGCAAAATCCTCGGTTGTGCCCGGTATCGTGAAAACCCTCAAACTTGAGAACCCCCGCTTCCCCTCAACCCGCCTTCCGCTCCGCATCCACCGCCCTGAACACGAAGCTCACCGCCCCGCCCGATTCCGGACGCACCCGGGAAAAGGACGCCACCCGTTTGCCGACGCTGCCGCCGGCGATCACCACCAGTTCCCCCGCCTCGAACTGGCTGGACGCACGCACCACGAAGTATCCGTCTTCCTGCTCCACCAGCACCGCGTCGACCACCTCGCGTGATCGGCGGATGATCTGGAGCCGCTGGCCGCGCCCCTTTGTCGCTGTGCCGCCGGCCGCTGGTTCCGCTTGTCTGGGCACAGGGCGCGGGAACATCTCGTCCAGCGATGGCACCGCAAGGCCCGCGGCGGCCTTCTCCGCCCGCTGGGGATCGCTGGCCAGCAGACGCACGATCACGCGCTCCCACGCCGCGAACACCTCCGCGTCCAGCGCGGTGCCCGCGTCGCCGCGCATGACCTTGAGGACCTCCGCCGGGGCGATCGCCCCGCGGTACGGCCGTGCCGAGCTCATGGCGTCGTAGACATCCACGACGCCGCAGATCCGCGCCGCCGCGCTGATA
>JBBDKK010000020.1:0-7580 GCA_040879395.1 Phycisphaerales bacterium | reverse complement strand
CACCCCTTCAAGCAGGAGGGCAACTCGACGCTGATGCGGCTCTGGCTCGATCACCTCAAGCGGGCGGGCTACATCATCCACCTCGTCTACTACATGTACGACATCGGCGCGGTCAGCGCGGACATGCGCCGCGCCGCCCTGCGAACATACGACCTCTACCGCGAGGTCCCCGTCAAATCCAAACTCACCGGGGCCAACTACAACGGCCTGAACCTGCATGTCGATGACTGGTGCGGCGCCGAGGCGATGGATGCGGTCTCCGATCTGGTCTCTCAGCACGAATACGACATCGCCATCACCAACTACCCGTGGATGACCGCTGTCTTCGATCGCATCAACGCCTACACCCGCAAGATTCTCCTCACCCACGACAGCTTCGTCGATCGAAACAAACGCATGCTCGCCCAGGGGTACCCCGAATCGGGCTGGGTCAGCATCGATCAGCGCGGCGAACAGACCGCCTGCGAACGAAGCGATGTTGTGGTCGCCATGCAGGAGCACGAGGCCGAGGGCTTCCGCGCAATGACCAGCCCCGAGAAGGTTCGTGTTATCGGACCCGTCTTCGAAAAAACCCAAGCCCCCCGCCCACAACCGATCGACAAGCTCCGGATCGGTTACTTCGGCTCGGGCAACTGGGTCAACGAGCAGAACCTGGGCGAGTACATCCGGCATTGGGCCAAAGACGACGAACTCCGCTCCAAGACGGAACTCCATATCGCCGGCGGGGTCTGCGAGACCCTCAAAGACTTTGTGCCCGCATCGCTGCTGGCCAAGGCCAACCCCACGATGGTCGGCCGCGTGGAATCCCCCGCCGACTTCTTCTCGACCTGCGATCTGGTCATCAACCCCGAGCGCGGCGGGACCGGCATCAAGATCAAAACCCTTGAGGCACTGGCACACGGATGCCCCATCATCACAACCCGCGGCGGTGCAATCGGGATCGGCTCGGACAACCCGTACCACCGGGCCGACTCCTTCGAGGACCTGGCACGCCTGACCAAGGACTTCATCGCCAAGCCCGAAAAGACTGATTCCCTGCGCGAAGAATGCCGCGAGATCTACGAGGCCTATGTCCTGCGGCAACAACAGGCGATGAACGAGCTGCTGGGAGAACCACTCCCCGAGCCCGAACCGGCGGCCTCTGTTGAACAATCCACAGAAGCGGCCCCCGTCCTCACCGCGCCGCCTCCTGCGAAGCGCAAACGAACCATGCGGGTGCCCGCGTATGTCAAAGAAACCGCGGCCGATTACCATTTCGAAGAGTTCGAGCGCGTTCTTGATCGGGTCGATATCCGCGGTAAGCGTGTCCTGGAGATCGGCAGCGATTTCCATCTCGCCTCGGCCCGGCTCTTCATGGCCAACGGGGCCGATTCGGTGGTCGCGACAAATATCGGCGACTGGAAGAGCGACGAACCGCTGCCAGACCGCGTGAAGTTCATGGTGTGCGATGCTTCGGACGCCGACCTGCCCGAGCAGAGCTTCGACATCATCTACGGCATCGCGATTATCGAGCATGTGCCCGATTTCGAGCGGCTGTGCAAAGCGATCAAGCGCTTCCTCAAACCCGATGGGGTGATCTATCTGCAGGGATGCCCGATGTGGGCAGGCACACTGGGGCATCATGTCTGGTACTCGTCCGATTCCGAGAATGACAAAGCAACCTTGGCAGCGGACGATGGCAAGAAGACCGGGCCCATCCAGTACAGCTTCACCGAGAACAACCCCATCCCCGATTGGGCGCACCTGGCCATGCCGCCGGCCGAGCTTGAAATCCTGCTGGTGGAGCAGGGCGTCCCGGCCCCGCACGCCGAGGGCATCGTGAGATATGTCCACAACCTCGACGGGACCATGATCGGATCGTGCTCAAACTTCTTCGCCGCCAGCGAAGTGCTCGAAGTCATGAACCGGTGCTTCGATGTTGAGGTCGATCGCATCATCAGCGACCGAAAGCCCAACGAATACTTCCACAAAGCCCGCGAGAAGTACTCGGAAGAGGACCTGCGAACGCTGGGGATGCGTGTGTGGATGTCCCACAAGGGAGCGATAAAGACGATCGGGCACGAAGAACGCAAGCCCAAGGTCTCGATCATCATCCCGTTCTACAAGGTCGAGCCCTTCATCGAGGACTGCATCAAAAGCGTGCTCTCGCAGGACTACGCACGGATCGAGGCCATCTTCATCGACGACGCCTCGCCCGACCACAGCCGCCGGATCGTCGAGAAATACGCGGCCAAAGATCAACGCATCCGCCTGGTCACGCACGAGCAGAACCAGGGCCTGGGCCCCGCCCGCAACACCGGTGTCGAACACGCCACCGGCGAGTACCTGCTCTTTCTCGATTCGGACGATTACTTCGTCAATCCCCGCGCCGTCTCCACGCTGGTCCGCGAAGCCACCGCCAGCGGATGCCCGGTGGTAATCGGCAGCTGTGACCGCGTGACAACCTCAGGCGAACGCCTCGCCTACGACCGCAACTTCGACCGTTCCCACGGGGGACAACCGGGCTCGATTGTCTCCGGCGAGGCCGCGTACCTCGGGGCCTCCTTCATCCCGGGCGGGCAGTATGTGCCGATGCGCGCCTGGGGCACGCTCATCGACCGCTTCCTCTACCTCGATTCCGGGCTCAAATACCCCGCCGCCGAACACGAGGACCTCCCCCACACGCCGTTCCTCTATCATTTCGCCGGCCGCGTCCTATACATACCCGACATCGTCATCACCTACCGCGACCGCGGCGACAGCATCTCCAACACCGGCTGGGACTCAGGCAAGATCCGCCGCCAGGGGATGATCTGGCGCTGCATCCGGGAGAATGTTGAGCGTTTCGGCCTCGACCACCGCATGGGCGATACCGCCGTCAAGACAGCCGAGCACCTCATCATGAAGCTCCGCCAGAACGGCATCCGCAACGGTGCCGAATCCGCGGCCTTCGATGTGCTCGAAGAAATCCTCCAGGACGCCAAAGGCGATCTCAACGATGACCTGCTCGATTACACGCTCGATTCGCTCCGGGGCATCCTGGATTTCCAGAAATACGATTACAACCTCTATCACCGCCTCACCGGCGCGATCCCCAGTTCAAGGATGGTCGGCTACTACCGCCGCCGCATCGGCACGGGGCTGACGAATATGGGCCCTGTTCCCGTGAGCAGCGAACCCGATACCCCCTCCACCCTTCCCACGACCACGTCACAGATCGAGGCGCACACCCAGAACGCGACCCACGCGATCAACGACAAGCGGGCCGGCGAGATGATCGAGCGGTTCAGGCAGGACGCCCCCCAGTCGCTCAAAGACTTCCCCTCCATGCTCACCGAGGGCGACTTCGCCCTCTACTTCGATGCCGGCCGCAACTACAAGTTCCGCGGCTCGATCGTCGACGCGGGATGCTTTGTGGGCGGGACCACCATGAGTCTCGTGCAGGGGCTCCTCCGCAACCCCATGCTCGAAGCCAACCGCGATAAGCTCGATTCCCTCATCAGGGTCTACGACCTCTTCGAGATCGACGACGACTACATCCTGGGACACCTCAAGAAGAACTACCCAAGCCACGATTTCGAGAACGGGGGCAGCTTCCTGGAGGTCTTCAGCGAGAACCTCAAAGAGCACGCCGCCGTGCTCGATATCCGCCCCGGCGATGTGATGCTCTCGGGATACCCAGACAGCCAGGCCATCGAGATTCTGGGCGTGGACCTCTGCAAGGCCCTCCCCGTCACCGACTTCGTCGTGCGCGAGTTCTTCCCCCGCCTGCTCGATCGTGCCCTGGTGATCCAGCAGGACTTCATCCACCAGTACCACCCACACATCCATCTCTCCATGATGCTGCTCGAAGACCACTTCGAACTCGATACCGAACTCAAATGGGGGGGGAGTCTGTCATACCGGCTCAAAGAACCGATCACCCCAGACCTCATCGAGGAACGATTCGGCAGCAATACCGCCTGGTACAACGATGTCGCCCGCAACGAATCCCTGCTGCGTCGCCTGATCGAAAAGATGCACTACGATGAAAACCGGTGGGTCATCCTGCAGGTGCTGGGTATTTATTACCATGTCATGGGCGAGCACGCCAAAGCCCATTCCGTCTACCGCGAGACCCGCCAACGCTACCCCTACTATGACATCCCCGCCGAAGTGAAGCGGATGATCGGCGCCCAAGAAGTTGTCCAATGAACCAGCAGTGGCTTATAGAGAATGTGCTCGGGAATCTCGACCGGATCCCGACTTCGCCCCGCGATGACGGCCGGGAATACCTCTCCTACGCCCACGCCCAACGCATCGTTGACGAAACGGTAGAATACCTGGGCGCAAACGCCCAGGAGACAGAATACGACTACATCCGAGGCCACCGGACCCGCCTCGCGCACACCCTGACCATGATCCCCAAAGCCCGCGGCGACGATGAGTCGCTGCTCGATGTGGGCTGCTACGGCTACATGGCCCTCTGGGCCCGCGAGCACCTGGGATACGCCCGCGTCGTCGGGATCGAATGGCATCCCGACAACGACGAACCCGTTATCGAGCGCCAACTCACCATCGGCGAAGCATCCATTACGCTACGATCCCACAACTTCGATATCTCCGGTTCCAAATGGCCCATCGAGGACGAGTTCGACTGCGTCCTCCTGCTCGAAGTCCTCGAGCACATCAACCACGACCCCATGGGCGTCATGGAACAGATCAACGCGCGGCTCAAAGCCGAGGGCACGCTGGTCATGTCGGTCCCCAACGCCATCTCCTACAAGGCCTTCAAGGAGTTCCTCGTCGGCATGCCCCCGTGGACCTACTGGTTCTACGAGCCCGACCTCTCCCACGAGCCGCGCCACTGTTTCGAGTATACCCCCATCGTCTTTAAGTCCCTCATCACCGCCGCCGGGCTGCGTGAGAACGCTTTCCGCACGATCTACGCCTACAGCCGCCCCGAGAAGGAATCCGAAACCCTCGAAATCGCCGAGGCCCTGGGCTTTCACGCCCGATCCTTCGGTGAAACAATGATCATCAACGCCACCAAGGCCCGCAGCGGCGTCCCCCTTCGCTATCCAGATGTGCTTTACAGCCCCGATGGCTACTACAAGCATGTCCATCCGCAGCTCCAGCAGCGCCTCACCGATCGCCTCAAAGCTTTCCGCGAGTCCACCCGACCCTCGCAACCAGCCGCCGAACAGATCGAGCACAAGCCGACCACCACGAATCATCTCGGCGATGACGAAAACCTCCGCGAGCAGGTTTCCCAACTGCTCTTCACCTGCGAGAGCCAGACCCGCAAGCAGGACGAGCTCGTAACGATCCTCGAAGAAGCCCAATCCAGAACCACCCTCGCCGTCCGCGAACGCGACCAGCACCGCGACTGGGCCCTCGATCTGCAAAGCCAGAAACAAGAACTCGAGTCTCGCATGAACCAGCTCATGTTCATGTGCGACTGCTCGCTGCAGAAGGAGACCGAACTGACCCAGGCCGCCCAGGCCGCCGAGACCCAGCGGGACGAAGCCGTCGAGCAGGCCCGCCAGACCCGTGACTGGGCCGAAACCCTCTCGCAGGAGAACGCGGACCTGCGGGCCCAGGTCAACGAGCTGCTCTTCGCCTGCGACTGCTATCTCCAGCAGATCAACGACCCCGCCCGCTGCGTGCAGGTCATTCGAGAACAACGCTTCAGGCGCGCTCTCGATCGTTCCAAGTCCATCGCCCGCCGCACGCCCGTGCTCCGTACCGCCCTGCGACCGATGTACCGCAGCACCAAAAAATTCATCAAGCGACGGCTGTAACGGATACCGATGGCGACACCCACAGGCACCACCTCGCACCTGAGACACCTCATCAATGTCATCCGCTATCGCGCGCTCTCGGAGCTCCGCGCCGAAGCCACACGAACCTACGCCGGCTACCTCTGGTGGGTCATCCAGCCGCTGCTCTCGTTCTGCGTCTACTACATCGCCTTCAACTTCGTCATCGGCACCCACCGCGAAGACTTCGCCATGTTCCTCTTTACAGGAATCGTCCTCTGGCAATGGTTCCATATCTCCGTGCTCCGATGCGCCGGATCGCTGATCGCTTCACGCAAACTCATGCAGCAGGTCAACCTCCACAAGGCCGTCTTCCCGTCCTCCATCATCCTCGTCAACTCCGTCAAGTTCGCCGTGACATTCGTGATACTCATCGGCGTTCTCCAGGTCGGCGGCTTCCATCCCGGGTGGGCGTGGGCGACGCTGCCGATCCTGCTGCTCGTCGAGGTGATGATCATCGCCGCCTGCGGCTGCTTCTCGGCGATGATCTCACCATTCGTCCCCGATTTCCAGCACATCCTCACAACCATCCTCCATCTCATGTTCTTCCTCTCGGGCATCATCTATGACCTCTCCATCCTCCCCGATCGGATCAGAACGATCCTCGAACTCAACCCCATGGCGATCATCATCACCCAGACCCGAAACGCGATGATGTACAACCAGATGCCCGACTGGGGCACCCTGCTGATACCCATCGCCCAGTCCGCCCTCCTCCTGTTCATTTCGTTGGCGCTGTTGCACCGTTTCGATAAGGTCTATCCCAAGATCGGACGCTGATCATGAGTGAGCCCGTCAGCACCGTCATCCTCGAAAGTGTGGGCCTCAGCTACCGCCAGGAGACCGCCCTCCCGTGGCGACGCAACGAGTTCTGGGCCCTGCAGGATGTGAGCTTCACGCTCAACCGCGGCGATACCCTCGGCATCATCGGCCGCAACGGCGCGGGCAAAAGCAGCCTCCTCCGCGTCATCGCCGGCATCATCAACCCCGACCGAGGCACCGTCACCCGAACCCCCGGAACCCGCTGCACCATGCTCGCTTTCGGCGCGGGATTCGAGCACCGGCTGACCGGACGCCAGAATATCATGCTCAACGGGCTGCAACTGGGAATGGACAGGAACCATGTGCTCCAGCGCATGGACCAGATCGTCGAACTCACCAACATCGGCGAGTTCATCGACCAGCCCGTTCGCTCATATTCCACCGGCATGCGCGCCAGGCTGGGATTCTCGATCGCCTACTTCATCGAGACCGACATCATGCTCATCGACGAGGCACTCGCCACCGGCGACGAAGCGTTCCGCGAAAAAGCCACCGGCCTGATCAAGGAAAAAATCAACTCGGACCAGACCGTCGTGATCGTGTCGCATTCCATGCCGATGATCGCATCCACCTGCTCACGCGTGATCCAGATCGAACACGGCCGCTCGCTGCCCGAACTCCCCACCGAAGAGACCATCGAGCGCTACCGCAACACCTCATTGATCGCGTAGCTCCCCGCGGCCCCATCTCGGTGGGCCGTGCTCGCGTCCCGGATTCCACGCAACGCACCGCCAATCATCCCCCTCCCGGCACCCACAGTAATATCCCGCCGCCCCACCGCCCATATAACCCGCGCTACGAGCTTCCCCAGCCGTCGCCACATCACCCACCAGCCCCACAACACCCCTCCCCGCGCGTGCTTGAGCATGAACATCGTGTGGCTGGCGTACTCCCGCCGCCAATCCCGATCCAGCACCCCCCCCGAACGATACAGCCCCGGGGCATGGGCATGGTCGACCCGCGCCCCCGGCTGGTGCA
>JBBDKK010000019.1:0-7683 GCA_040879395.1 Phycisphaerales bacterium | reverse complement strand
CCCCCCGGGGCGGGGGGAGGCGTAAGAGCCGCACTGCGCCGGGGACGGCGAGTACGGGCACTCAGAGGGCGAAGAACCCGAAGGAGCCGGGGACGGCTCCGTCGGGCCACCCGTCGCGAGCGCGGGGGAGGAGAGTGGGAGGGAAGACCCCCCTCCGCCCGCTGCGCGGGCACCTCCCCCCGGGGCGGGTGGAGGCGTAAGAGCCGCACTGCGCCGGGGACGGCGAGTACGGGCACCCGGAGGGGGAGGGGGGGTCAGTTGGGTTGGTCGCGTTGGGTGCGGGCGGTTTCGATGGCGGTGAGGACCTGGGAGGAGGTGTAGGCGTTGGAGACCCAGACGGGGTCGTCGCTGCCGGGGGCGAAGATGGCGAGGAAGGGGATGCCGGTCTGGCCGAGGTCGTTGTTGAGGAATGACCAGCCGGGGGCGCTCAAGCTGGTCAGGTCGGCGACCATGGGGACAACATCGGGTCTGAGGAGCTGGGGCTTGACGGGGTTCTGGGCCAGGACGGTGGCCTCGAGGGCCTTGCAGTTGAGGCACCATTCGGCGGTGAAGTCCAGGACGACGATCTGGCCGTTGTCGAGGGCGGCGGCGAGGCTTTCGCGGCTGTAGGGCTGCCAGAAGTTGTTGTAGAGGTGGGTAGTCTGGCCGTAGGCGATGAATGAGCCGGAGAATGCGAAGAAGAAGCCGACGAGGGTGAACAGGGCGCGTTTGGCGGGGCCTTTGGTGATCCTGAAGGTGCGTGCGATGAGCCAGAAGCCGGTGGTGAGGCCGAGGAGGCCGATGGCCCACCAATGGATGGCCTTGCCCCACCAGGGCATGGTCCAGCCGTGGCCTGAGCCGTAGGAAATGAATGAGGTGCCGAGGAAATACGCGGCTGCTGCGATCATGAGCAGGCCCATGACCTGCTTGACGAGTTCGCTGGCAGGCCCTGTGCGTGGGAGTTTGCTGAGGAGTGCGGGGAACATGGCCAGTACGACATAGGGGAGGGCCATGCCGATGCCCATGAAGGCGAAGATGGTGAGGACGAGCATGGAGGGCATGGTGGCCGCGCCGGCTAGGAGGGCTCCGGCGACGAATCCGAAGCATGGGAGGCCGAGCACGGCGGTCATGACGCCGTAGACGAAGGAGCCGCCGAGGGAGTCGGCCTTGGGGTTGATCATGTAGATCTGCTGGGGGAGTTTGATCTCGAAGAGGCCCATGATCCCGACGCCCATGGCGAGGATGACGAGGCCGATGAGTGCGGTGAGCCACCAGTAGCCGAAGATCATGGAGGGGTCGAGTTCGCGGGCGATGAAGGCCATGGGGATACCGATGGCGACCCAGAATGCGATGACGCCGGCGGCCATCCATGCGGCGAGGAAGAAGGCGCGGGATCTCTTTTCGTGTGCGTGCTGGGAGATGGTCATGACCTTGATGGGGATGACCGGCAGGACGCAGGGTGTGAGGTTGAGGACGAAGCCACCGACCGCGGCCAGAAGTGCCAGGACGATGTAGTAGAGGGGGGAGTCGGTATCGGGGAGGGTGAGGAAGCCGAGGAACTGGCGGGTGTCGTCGGCCTGCTGGGGTTGGGTTGTGGAATCGGCGTCGGGGTCGTAGGCGTCGAAGATGGCGGGGGTTGGTTCTTTGGGGAGGTCATCCTGAGGGACGATATTGAAGGGGACGGTGAGGGTGGCGGTTTCGGGTGGGAGGCATACGGTGTCGTCGCAGGCCTGGTAGGTAAGGCGGAACTGGAGGGTGCGCTGGCCGGGGGTGGCGGATTGGTTGATGCGGACGGGGAGGTAGATGACGGCCTGGTCGGAGTAGACCTGGTAGTCGATGGGGGTTCCTGTGAAGGTGAAATCGACGCCGACGATGGTGGGTTGGGGCCACTGGATGGGGCCGAACTCGATGCCGTCCTCGGTCGGCAGGGCGAGGGTGGTGGGGACCGGGTAGAAGTCGCCCATTTCCTCGGGGACGATGGGCTGGTTGAGGTTGGTGTGCCAGTGTTCGCTGTGGTTGATGATGACGGCGATGATGAACTCGCCGCCGGGTGCCACGGCGGAGCGTGAGGCCTCGATTTCGATCTGGACGGGTGCGTCGTCCCGGGAATCGGGCCGCGAGGCGGTCTGGTTGGCGGGGTTGCCGAAGGGCGAGCCGGGTTGGCCCGCGGCGGGGAGGGCGATCGCCAGGGTGAGGGCGGCGATCAGGGTACGCCACAAGGGTCGGGTTGCGAGGGATTTGCGCATGGAGCGTGGTCTCTGGTTGGGTGAGGGAATGCCGAGGGATAGCGGTATCGTTGCACTCGACTGCTGCATTCAACTGTGCCGGGGGTGGGATTGTTCCAGAAAGATCGGTGTGGGGGGCGGGAAGATCAAGATCCCGGCTCGCCACGACCGATAGTACCCGGTGTATCCCCGCTCGTTCGGGGTTTTTGGTCGGTGCCCGTGGGGCCCGGGGTGGTGTTGTCGCGGAGTTGGTCGTCTCATGAGCATGTTGGACCAGAACGAGGTCGATGCGCTGTTGGCGGCGGTGGATACCGGCGGGGGCGCGGTCCCTGATGACGATGACGGGCAGCGGATCTTTTCGCGGTCGCGCAAGGACCTGAGCAGCGTTGAGATCCGCCAGTACGATTTCAAACGCCCGGAGCGGGTATCCAAGGACCAGATGATGGCCCTGGAGACGCTGCACGAGGCGTTCGCGCGGAACTTCGGGGCCTCGCTGTCGGGGTTCCTGCGGACGATCGTGGAGGTGCGGGTCGCGGCGTGCGAGCAGATGACCTACGGGGAGTTTGTCTCGGGGCTGCCGAACCCGACGAGTTACAACCTGATCCAGCCGGACGGGCTTGAGGGGCAGATGTGCCTTGAGGTCTCGCCGCTGATCATTTACCCGATTATTGACCGGTTGCTGGGGGGGACCAACCAGGACCTGTTCATCCCGCAGCGGCCGATGACGGCGATCGAGCAGCGATTGATCTCGAATGTGCTGCGTCGGGGGCTCGATGCGCTGTCGGAGGCGTGGGAGAGTGTAAGGCCGCTGAAGTTCGAGATCACGGCCCATGAATCCAACCCGCAGTTGGTGCAGATCGTGCCGCCCAACGAGGTGGTGATGGTCATCGGGCTTGAGGTGCGGATGGCCTCGCGGGCGGGGACGATGAACCTGTGCATACCTTATAATGTGATCGAGCCGGTGATGGAGGAGCTGAGCAGCCAGAGCTGGTTCGCGGTCAGCCGGTCCGATCAGGACGGGAAGACGGGGCAGCGGATCGACCGGAGTCTGGACCAGGCGGGGGTGGATGTGCGTGCGGTCCTGGCCGAGACGACGATCACGCTGCGGGATCTGAGCGAGATGAAGGAGGGGGATCTGATCGTGACCTCGACCTCCAGCAAGGACACGGCCATGATCCTGGTGGGCAATGAGCCCAAGTTCCGGGCCAATGTGGGCCAGCACCGCGGCAAGCGGGCGGTCCGCATCGAGCGGGCGGTGGCCCGCGGCGAGCGGTGCTCGTCCCAGAAGCCCGGCTGACCCTCGAATCGAGGGGATTGCTTCGTTGCCGACCGGCGGCCGGTGTCCGATCCGACGCCAACTCCCGATGCCATCTCCTTACCGGGCGTGTTGATTCTTGCCCGTTCGGTGTTCTATAGTTATTCGGAGCGGTCGGGCATGGTGCCCGATCCAGGAGATAGGTATGCAAACGGTCGAGCGTCATGACGGTTAACCGGGTTTCGATTCTGATCGAGACCGGTCCGCGAGGAAAGGATCGGACGATGCGGTGAGCGCGTGGTCCATCCCGATTCGGCGGCTGGGGATCATTCTCCCCATCGTCCAGACGCTTTGAGACCGCGGCATGCCATTGCACGCGGTCATTTGTGTTTTGTGCTCCGGGGTATGAACCCCGCGCACGCCCAGGAAACGCGGTTCGGACACGAGTTTGAACCATACGAAACAACAAGCGAACATTTCAACAACCCAACATCCCGAGCCCGCGTCCGCGTGGGCAGACAAGAAATATGAACGGAGAAACGCTGTGAACACCTCTGAGATGATGCGCATTCTGGATTCGATCGCCCGCGACCGCAATGTCGATAAGGGCCTGCTGATCTCGGACCTCGAGACGGCGATGGTTTCGGCCTGCCGCAAGTTCTTCGGGACGCTGGACGCCGAGGAGTTCCAGTGCAGCGTGGACCCGCTGACGGGGGAGATCAAGCTATTCCGGTATGAGCAGCCGTTGGACATGGACCCGGCGGACTTCGGCCGCATCGCGGCCCAGACCTTCAAGCAGGTGATGATCCAGCGTTTCCGCGACGACGAGCGTCAGTCGCTGATGGAGGAATATTCCGGTCGGGTGGGCACGCTGGTGACCGGCGTTGCCCAGCGGTATGACCGGGGCGCGCTGGTCGTGCAGGTGGACCGGGCCGAGACGGTCATGCTCCGCAGCGAGCAGATCCCCGGCGAGCAGTTCATGCCCAACGACCGGGTGCGGGCGATGATCCTTGATGTCAAGGACATGGGTTCTCAGGTGAAGATCTATCTCTCACGGGCGCATCCCGACTTCATCCGCCGGCTCTTCGAGGTCGAGGTGCCCGAGGTCATGGAGCGGACCATCGAGATCAAGGCCATGTCCCGGGAGGCGGGCTACCGCACCAAGATGGCGGTTTCCTCGATCGACTCCAAGATCGACGCGGTGGGCGCGTGCGTGGGCATCCGCGGCTCGCGGATCAAGACGATCGTGGACGAACTCAACGGCGAGAAGATCGACATCGTCCGCTGGAACGAGTCCTCGCAGATCCTGATCGCCAACGCGCTCAAGCCCGCCGAGGTCAACGAGATCTCACTGTGCTTCGAGCTTGGCCGTGCGACCGTGGTTGTGCGGGACGATCAGCTCTCGCTGGCGATCGGCAAGCGCGGGCAGAATGTCCGCCTGGCGGCCCGCCTGACGGGCTGGGATGTGGACATCCTGACCCCCGAGGAGTTCACCAAGGGCCTGACGATCCTTTCCGAGACCCTCAAGCAGATCGAGGGCGTCACCGACGAGATGATCGATCGCTTGGCGGCGCTGGGCATGATCTCGGTGTTCGATATCGAGGAGATCGGCGAGGATGTGCTGATCACCGAGTTGGAACTGGATCAGGAGAAGGCGGCGATCGCCGTCGAGATGTGCGCGGCCCGGGCCAAGGAGGTCGCGGCCGAGCAGGAGAAGGAGAAGGCGGAATCTGCGGCACGCAAGGCCCAGGAGGAGCAGGCGGCCGCAGCGATCCTCTCGGGCGGATCCACGGGCGACACGAGCCCGGAAGTGGCCGCCGCCGCGATCCTCGGGGCCGCGGCCGCCGAGGCGAGCGAGGGGGAGGGCAGCGAGGACGAGCAGGGCACGGTCGAGCCCGACAAAGAATCGGAGAACCGTGCGGCCAACATCCTTGGCGGAGACGCGTAGTCGGCTTCCACCGATCCCGCCGCGAGATCGCCTTTGGGTGATGGGCTGCGGGGACCACGAACAGTAATCAGTTATTAAGACACACAGCACAGAAGACATCGCAACACCACGCGGAGCAGCAGTTGGCAAATAAAAGAATCTTTGAAATCGCGAAGGAACTGGGCATTAAGTCCAAAGCGATCGTGGAGAAATGTCACGCGGAGGGCATCCCCGCCGATGTGATCAAGAACCACATGTCCACGGTCTCGATCGGTCTAGAGCAGACGGTCCGCGAGTGGTTCGCGGGGGGCGAGGCCGAGGAATCGCCGCACACCGCCGTGGAGCAGGCCGAGAAGGTCGACTTAGAAAAGGCGCGGCAGATCCGCAAGAAGAAGGCGATCAAGGCCGCTGAAGCCGAATCGGAATCCGAGGATGGCGGCGGCGATACCACGACCGCGGTGGCCGAGCCCCCGGCCCGCGCCCGCAAGGCAACGCCTGCCTCGCCCTCGGAGCCGGAACCCGAGAAGAAGATCAATGTGCCCGCGGGTCTATCCGCCGAGCCGCCCAAGGACAAAGAGCCCGACGAGAAGCCCGCGGCCGCGGCGTCGGCCCCCGAGCAGGGCGAGGACCGGGCCGCTGCGGAGCAGGCCGGGCCCGCGCCCAAAGCCGGGGACAAGGCCGAAGACAAGGCCGAAGGGAAGGCATCCAACGAGCCGCCGCGGATGAATGTTCCCACGCGACCCAAGACAATCGCGCCCGCCGGGCCTCAGCTGGAGAAGAAATCCCAGATCAAGCTCTCGGGTCCCAAGGTGGTCCGGGTCGAAGCGCCCGAGCAGGTCGAGGCACCGCGTCGTCGGCCCCCTCGCGGCCCCGGCGGCGGTTTCGCCGGCGGAGGCGGAGCGGGTGTCGGCGTTGGTGGTGGAGAGGGTCGGCCCCCGCGCGGTGCGGGCAACACGCGTCGCCGCGGCGACGGGCGGCAGCCGGGCGGTGATGTTGGCGAGGGCCGCGGCTGGACCGCGGCGGACCTGGCCGAGCGTGAGGCACGCCTGCAGCGGAGCGGCGGGTATCTCAAGCAGCGTCAGCAGCAGATGCGCACCTCCGCCAACGCCGGGCAGACGCCGGCGAAGATCGGCGGCAAGGTGACGATCGCCGCGCCGTTCTCGATCAAGGATCTGTCGGGGGCGACGGGCGTCAAGGGCGCGGACATCGTCAAGAAGCTGTTCATGCAAGGGGTGATGGCGACGATCAACTCGGCGATCGATCCCGAGAAGGCCCAGGAGATCATGATCGACTGGGACATCGAGCTTGAGGTGACGCAGGCCAAGAACGCCGAGCAACAGGTCGCCGAGCAGTTCGCCGAGCGCGACCGCAAGGACGAGCGTCCTCGTGGTCCGATCGTGACGATCCTGGGCCATGTGGACCACGGCAAGACCTCGCTGCTTGACCGGATCCGCAACGCCAATGTCGCCGAGGGCGAGGCGGGCGGGATCACGCAGGCGACGAGCGCGTTCCGCGTGCCGGTCTCCGAAGGTGCCGAGGCGAAGCATGTCACCTTCATCGATACGCCGGGCCACGAGGCCTTCACGGCCATGCGGAGCCGGGGCGCCAATGTGACTGATATTGTGGTGCTGGTGGTCGCGGCCGACGACGGGGTGATGCCCCAGACGATCGAGTCGATCTCGCACGCCAAGGCGGCGGGTGTCCCGATCATCGTCGCGCTCAACAAGATCGACAAGGAGCAGGCGACCGACAACAACATCCAGCGGATCCTGGGTCAGTTGGCCGAGCACGGGCTCAACCCCACCGATTGGGGCGGCGACACCGAGATCGTGCGGACCAGCGCGATCAAGGGCACGGGCATCCAGGACCTGCTGGAGATCCTCGATCTCCAGGCCGAGGTGCTGGAACTCAAGAGCGACTTCGCCGGCCCGGCGCAGGGCACGGTGATCGAGGCCCGGCCCGAGGGTGGGCGGGGCAATGTCGCCAACATCCTCGTCCAGGAGGGCAAGCTCAGCGTTGGCGACTTCATCGTCATGGGGCGTGCGTTCGGGCGGGTGCGTGACATCACCGACGACCGCGGCCAGAAGCACAAGGTCGTGCTGCCGCCGCTGCCGGTGCAGATCTCGGGCATCAACGACCTGCCGGACGCGGGCGACAAGTTCTACTGCGTCGCCTCGCTCAAGGAGGCCGAGAAGGCCGCCGATCAGCGTCGTGATCGCGAGCGGGAAACCACGCTGGCTCAGCCCAAGCTGACGCTGGACAACATGTTCTCGCAGATCGCCGACCGGGACCTCCAG
>JBBDKK010000018.1:5486-7743 GCA_040879395.1 Phycisphaerales bacterium | reverse complement strand
AGCTTGATCGGCGGTGCGTTGTTGAGGCGTCGGGTCATCTCACCCTCATCCACTCTGGTGCCCAAGGCGTTGCAGCCGGCGACGAGCGAGGCCGCGGAAACCAGCGAGAGCAGGGCGATCCGTACCCGCCTGGCGAAGAATCTGTCGAATCTGGTTCCAATCATTGAAAAGCCCCCCGAAAAAAGTGAAGTTTTTGCTTGGGTTGTTTGCCTGCTGTATGGTAGCATGGCCCGGCGTCGATTGCACGCGCCGATTTGATGATGGCCGAGGCCCCCCAACGGGCACAGATGAAGGATACCGATCATGATGACCGACCACACCCGCCCCCGCGGCCCCGGTACCCCCCGCACCCCCCGCGGCTACACGCTGCTGGAGATGATCCTGACCATCGTGGCCGTGGCGACCATCGGGGCGGCCATCGCCCCCGCGCTGGGTTCGCTGCGGGGCGAGGGGTACAACGCTCAGAGCATCGCGAATCTGATGCAGCTCGGGCAGGGCCGGGATCAGTACGCGCTGGACAACAAGGACCGGATCTTTACCTATACATGGAGGGCGGGGGAGACTTATACGATGCCCGATGGGCGTACATATTCGGAATCAGACGATGTAGCGGCCGCTGCCAGGCAGAATCAGGAGATCCTGATGCGCCGCACGGGGCGATTCACGGCCGGCTACCACAAAATTCTGACCTTCGCAGGAAGAATCCCGCACCAGCGTTTCGTCCATCTTGTCCTGATGGATTACATGGCCGGCGACGATGATGAGCAGTTCCTGAGCCCCACCTTCGCCGATCCGGCCGATGGCGATCTGTTGAACTGGCAGGAGCGACCGCTCGATTACACCGGTGGAAGCAGCGTGCCTTATGCCAACGGGTTCACCTTCGGCTACGACGCCGACTATAACTGGTCCGAACGACATATTCGCCAGAGGTGGCCGTTCGCCACCAGCTATCACGGCGTTCCGTTCGCGTGGCAGGGCGACGGCCCGTTTGATGCGTATGTCCCCATCGGCAGCACGCCCCATCTCTACTCGTCCCAAGGCAACCCCGATATCAGCGGCCGCTACACGCATCAGGTCGCCCATCCGGGCAAGAAAGTCCACCTCCACGAGGAGTTCGACCGCGAGCAGAAGCGTTTTCCGTGGTTCGCATATGACCACGCTGTGCCCGAGAAGCTCATGTTCGACGGCTCGATCAACTCCCAGCCCTCCGGCGAGGCGAACGATTCGGTCAGTCCCGCACAGCCCGGATCAGTCTGGATGCAGCGTTATGTGCCGCTCGATACCTTCCCGATTCCGTTGGGTGGCTTTGGTGACAATACGGAACTGAACATGCGCTACCGCTGGACCGAAGGCGGGCTTCAGGGCATCGATTACGACTGATCGCCTATTTGGACGCTCTTATAGATAGATATCCAGCAGACGACCCGTCGCCGGCGCGTGGGCTTGGCGGGTCTGCTCGATCTCGACCGGGGCGGTTTCGATCGGCGTGACCGGCAGCACCTCGCCGAGGGGCGGCAGCAGACGGGCGGCGGGGCTGAGATCCACCCGGTCGCACGGGCGACAGACCGGGGATCTGAGCGCACCCTCATCGCCCAGCCGGTCGATCCGGTTCTGCGCTTCAAGGTATCGGTGGTAGGGGACCACCCCGGGCGGGGCATCGAAGGGTTTGGGGCCGGGCACGGTTTTCCGCGGGCACGGCGACGGCACGATCACCCGGTCGGGGTTGACCAGGTGCGGGCCGTAGATCGTGTTTGCGATTTTTCCGACGGACATCACCCATACCCGTTGCACACACGATGCCCCGGCGGGGGCCGCCGTGAGCGTCCGAGAAGAGCGGGTTTGGCGTGAAATCAGCGAGATTGCCGGCGGGGAATGACCACGCGGGCGGGGCCGGTCGCCCGGGCGTGTGGCGTGGCGTCAACACGCCCGGTGCGTACGATCCCCGTCCATGCGCACAGACGAGCTGGATTTCGAGCTTCCCGGCGAGCTGATCGCCACCCGCCCGGCCGAGCCGCGGGACTCTTCGCGCCTGCTTGTGGTCCATCGCTCCGATCCGGGTCGGATCGAGCACCGGGTGTTCACGGACCTGCCGGGGCTGCTCGCGCCCAGGGATCTGCTGGTGTTCAACCGCTCGCGGGTGGTGCCCGCGCGGCTGGTGGGGGAGAACGAATCCAGCGGCGGGCGTTTCGAGGGGCTGTTCCTCGGGGAACTGGAGCCGATCGGTGGGCGGCGGCAATGGGCGGCGATGATCCGGGCC